>JAFGVN010000102.1 GCA_016937975.1 Clostridia bacterium | reverse complement strand
ATGGCTAATAATCAACTCTCTGCGAGACTCACCGCCTTCACTCCATTTAGAGGCGGGAGAATTAGTTGATTTTTTCAGTTAAAAATAAGAGCAACACAAACTTATACAATCTCTGAAAAACCTTAAATCGAATTTATGAGAAAAGCAATTTAGGCGGATTGGTTTTCACTGCCTCTAAAATGAATATCATAAAAAAACCTCAAAGACTGTTAATCCTAGACGGATTAGAAAATCCAGGGAATATCGGTACAATTCTTAGGAGTTGTGATGGTGCACACTTTGACGGCGTACTTATAGTCAATGAAAGAACAAGAGTCAACCAGTATAAAGTCATTAAAGCAAGTATGGGAGGAGCTTTTACGATTCCTTGGTATCATTTCAATGACATTGAGTCCTGTTATAACTTTGTTCATAAACTTGGCATGAATCTTTTCCTTGCTCATCCAGGTACTGAGTCTCATCCATTTACTGACGAAAAAATTGCTCTGGTTATTGGAAATGAACGCTTCGGTATATCAAAACAGTGGTTTAAGTTTCAACATAAGACTGTCTCTTTGCCAATGCTTGGATGTTGCGATTCATTAAACGCTGGTGTTGCTGCCTCAATTTTGATTTATAGAAATATAGGTTCAGCATAGCTGAACCTATATTTCTATAATCATTTTTTCTAGATCATATGGTGAATGGTTCATAGAAACGCCTACACCATTTTCAATCACAAGAATGTTTTCTACCCGCATACCAAATTCACCTGCAATATAAATACCCGGCTCAATGGAAAAAGCCATACCCTCTTCTAAAACTACAGGGCTATCAGGTTTTATATATGGCGCTTCATGAACACTATATCCAATACCATGACCTGTTCTATTCAAGAAACAGTCTCCATAACCTGCTCCTTCAATGACACTTCTAGCAGCTTGATCCACGTCACCTGCAGTAACATTAGCTTTTGCTTTTTCTTGGGCCTGTAAAGTTGCTTTCAAACAAATCTCATAGATTTTTTTTTGCTTTTCTGAAGGCTCACCTACGAAAAATGTTCTGGAAGAATCCGAGCACATGTTGTCAACTTTACAACCACAATCTATCACAACATTATCTCCAACTTCGACTTTAGATGTACCTTCATTATAATGAGGTCTCGAACTATTTTTTCCTGTTGCAACTATGGGTTCAAAGGATAGACCATCGCTTCCAAAAGCTTTATAAAGTCTTTTTATTTCATTGGCGATTTCATATTCATAAACACCAGGTTTAATAAAGGCTTTGATGGCAACCATCACTTGATCTGCAATTTCCCCAGCTTTCTTCAGTGCAGCCACTTGAGATTTACTCTTTTGAATACGATAATTTTCCATCATATGATGAGCATTTACAAACGTCACATTCATATAGTTTTGAAAATCCAATAAATCGATGCCTCTAATCCCTTCATTCACACCAATTCTCTTTTGAATAAGATTAAAATCTTCAAATGCCTTTTGAACAGCGCCATGGAATCCTTCACCATCAGAATATATGTAGAACTTTGCATCTTCTGGATACTTTTTTTTGGCTTCTTCATAATTAATTAATGAAGCAATGTGAAAGTAACTCCGATCTTTTAATAAAACAAGAACATTTAGCCTTTCATCAACATGTGCTTCGTAATTGATGAGGTAAGACATATCTGAAGATGGACCAATCATAACACCATCTAAATTTTCCTCTTCCATTAACTTAAACAATAATTCATAACGACTCAATTTGAACATATACAATACCTCCTTGTACACATTATAGCAACCATTTTAGATTTTAGCTATATTATTTAAATATAACTAAAAAGAATTGAGTTTTAACTCAATTCTTTTATTTTACAATTCAATTTTATGCAATTTGTCATTTTCACATTTAGCACGTCCTATTTTAGACAATGGATAATAAACATTACCCACTTTCACTGAGACAATATCTGCTGTATAGTCATTGTTTGTCCCTTCCAAAGAGGAATTAGAAAGCAAAGATGAACCCACACCATATGAATCTACAGGTGCACCTGCTTCTTCAAAATATTTTATTTTTTCAACATTGAAACCACCGGTTACGGTTATACGAATGGCTTCACAATATTGCTTAGCAAGTGCTGTAACAGAAGCACCATACTTTTCAATTAACTTTTCAGAATGGTTATCAATGGCTTTTCTCAATTGTCGAACCAACCTTAAGTTAACACCATTATCTTGTTTTTTATCAAACAAAGGTTCTATGGACCTATCAATCATATTCCCACTGGTGTCAGGTCTAACACCAAACAACTGATATCTTGCCATATGCTCTGAATTGCCTTCTTTATAGGCTTTCAAATATCTTTCAAACATTGCATCGATTACTTCCAAAGTGGTATGAATGCAATCATTATGAAAATCCACTAAAGCAATTCTTGGCGTATCAATTGGTACAGATTCAGAAAACGCTAGTACAGTTTCCGCAGTATTACCATAAAAACAAGCTATACTTGCATGGGAAATAGTGCCTTTTGCATCTCCATAACCCCACCAGTCCTTTTGTTCTCCAGTTGAAAAGAAAGGATCTAAATTTTTATTGTGGTTCAGATTGTATCTTTGAATAGCCAACTGATAAGCGTAACCCCCAACGGCTTGAATTTTATAGTGATCAAATCTCGCTGGGAAGAATAAGACAGGCTTCCCATTAGCAGCTTCTAATACATTGTATGTGTTTGTAGCAATTCTTGTTGGCAAACTTAACACACCGAGTATAGGTGTTTCCAAATGACCAAAATCTCTATACCGCCCCCTAACAATGAGTACAGGTGATATATTCAAAGGATCTCCATCATAAGGTGCCATTGTACCATCAAAAACTGCTTCGACTTCTAGTTGATCATAAGTGTTGATAAATTGATCACCTTCAAAGTAACCTGTTGCCACCTTTAAAATCGCCAAGGCTTCATCAACACCTGCAACAATGGAGTAGGGTTTTCTTCTTGTGAAAAACTGCATTTCCACTTCAATGTCACCATTAATTTCATTGGAGACATCAACTACGCCCGTTAAATCGTTGTGATGTTCTCCAAACTTTATTTTACTTTCTGCTCTTTTTCTTAGTACACGTATAGTATTATTAAAATACTCATCTGAGTACCATCCCGTTCTAAGTTTATGGACAATATCATCATCCATCTTAAAGGTCTCAACAGGCAATCTTTTTTTATTTAACCATGTCATTTTACACGTCCATTTCTACTAATCGAATACCATTATCTTGCATCATTTTTAAAGCAATTAAATGCATGAAATCTCCTGGATGATTGGTAGCATCCAAATGATAGGTATCTACTAAATTTGTTGGTATGTTCAAAGGTATTTTTTTATTCAAACGATTATAATGGGTTTTCAAAGTCAGCGCCAACTGTAAAATACATAAATCTGTACAACAGCCAATAATAATCACTTGATTAAAGTTCTCTTTAATGAGTTCTTGAAAAGAATCTTCCAAATAACCATTCGTGCTGTTCTTATAAATAATGTCATCTTTTACAAAAGGTTTCAGCTCTCTAACGATCTCAGATTCTTCTGAACCTAAAACGCAGTGGCTGGGAAAAACATCAAACTCAGTAGCATCTTGAGGATGTCCATCACAGATAAAACGTAGTGTTACTTGATCTAATCTTTCTAGAACCTTCACTTGATTAGAAATTAATTTTTTGACGCGCTCTGAGTACAAAGAACCTTCTTTAGCAAACCCGTTAATCATGTCTACAACAAGAACTAATGTATCTTTTGCATTCACGTCTTCAGGTTTCATATTATGAAATTGTGTGTTTAAAAATTGATCAATTAGTTCACGACTTTCTTGTTCTAATTTAGATTTGTCCATAAACACCTCTTATTAATATTTTGTTAATATCAACTCATTAACAACATTGTACGCCCCTCATATCTTGAAGTCAACCTATAGCCAATCAAGACAAAAAAAAGTGATAAACATCACTTCTTTTCATAATGAATCAAATTAGATTCACTCAAATCATAAATTTTTTAAGATTACATCATGATCATTCTCATTTGTTTTTGCAAATTATCTCAAATGAATAGTATCAAGCAATTCTCTTGGTTTCCCATTTTCTACTGTGCCATCTCCCATACATGACAAAACCTCTTAACCATTCGTCAAGGGCCATACCAATCCAAAATCCAACCAATCCTAGATTGAAATGGGTGGCAAGCATATAACCGGTTAGAACACCAAATCCCCACATAAACATGATCCCGATGACAACTGGGAAAACAACATCACCGGATCCTCTTAAACCACTGATAATCACTAAATTAAAGGTTCTGCCAGGTTCTAAAATGGCATCTACCATAAGTACAACAGCACCAAGTTTTAAAATATCTGGATCCACAGTGTATAAGCCAATAAGCTTACTCCCTAGAAAGAACAATACAACACTTAAGGAGAGGGTAATTGCAAAAGCCTTTCTAAAGTTTACCATACAAGTATGATAGGCTTCCTCAAACTCCTTCGCACCAACATGTTGTCCAACCATAATTTGTGTCGCTTGGCCAACTGCAGCACCAAAGATCAAAATAAACCAGGAAATTTGTACGGCATATACTCTAGTGGTAAATGCAACTTCTGAAAGATGTACAATGATCAAAGAAGCCATAACGGTTTGCGCCAAGTTAAATGACAAATTCTCCATAGCAGATGGCACACCAATTTTAAGAAGTGCTTTCACTTCTTTCAAAGGTTGTTGAATCATATACTTTAAATCTGAGACATGTAAATAACGTTTAAATAATATTATGAATAGTACCATTAAGGCAACGATTCTACTGAACGTCGTTGCAATAGCAACACCCTTTACACCTAAAACAGGCATGCCAAACAAACCATAAATGAATATTGCATCACCAATGACATTCATGATATTCATACCAATGGTAACCTTTAAAGTGATCTGTGTATCACCATGGCTTCTAATTATAGCGGCCACAGTGTTCAGTAAGGCTTGAAAAACCATGAAACCACCTACTATTTTTAAATAGCTGTTGGCTAATTCAAGTCGTACATCAGTTAACCCTAGCTTAATCAAAATTGTTTTTCCAAAAATCATCAAGGCAGAGGAAAGTAACAATCCGAAAATTAAGTTTAATCCTAATGAAACTGAAGCCACTCTTTTTATGGCATCAGTATTCTTTGCACCAAAATATTGTGCTATTAAAACAGCCGTACCTGCTGAGATAAAGGCAAATAGAATATTAATATTTCCTATAACTTGGTTGCTCATACCTACAGCATCTACTGACATGGATGCTTGCTTTGCTGTGCCATAGTGACTGAGCATAAATGTATCTGCTACACCTAATAACATAAAGAGTAAAATTTCAAAGAAAATAGGTGTGGCAATTTTAAATAATTTGTTATTTTTCATATAACCTCCGAACGCTCATTATACTTTAATCCAATTGTTAGTAAGTTGCAAGCCTATTGAAAATATTTATGAAAAATAATAAACTAATTGTAGGAGGTGTCAAAATGGAAGAAAATATGAAGAAATTTCATGAAAATGAAGCTAAAAATTGTTTCAACAATACTTGGGTTTATCTAGAAAAGAAAAATCGTAGTTTTGAAGACGATTTAACTATGATTCATTTGGCACATGCGTCGAGATACCACTGGGGTGTTATTGGACAACCCCTTCACCACCAACGTGGAGAATGGTTGATTTCAAAAGTTTATTACACTTTAAACAAAGGTGAACAAGCCTTGTATCATGCAGAAGCATGTTATAAAATATGTAATCAACATAATATAATGGATTTTGACATTGCCTTTGCATATGAAGCCCTAGCCAATGCCTATAAACTTCTTAACGATGTTGAAAATGTAAGCCTTTATATGGAAAAAGCCTTTGCTTGTTTAGCTCAAATTGAAGATCCAGAAGATCGTGCTTATACTGAGTCTGAGCTTAAAAAAAGCGGACAATAAATTGTCCACCTCTTTTGCTTGCTAAGTTATTTATTCCATTCGTAAATAATCCCATGCACAGATTTAT
>JAFGVN010000101.1 GCA_016937975.1 Clostridia bacterium | reverse complement strand
TTAAAAGCGACTGCTTGATATAGTTTTTATTTGTCGTGTATTGAATTTTCAATGTTCATAGATATATTTTATGTGCGAAGTTTGAGTAATCAATACTAATAAACAACTCAATGCTACACATTTCTTCATCATTTACCTCCATATAAAACTGTTTGTAGTATAGCATGTACAGTTAGATGAAGAAACATATATAAGATTAGTATTCTAAATCTTAATACTTTCTTAATACACTGTGTAGAATCACTGTACATTATGAGTTAATTAAAAGTTAATGTGTTAAAATCGTAACCTACTATAACAACAGCCAAAACACATCCCTAATAAGAGAAGTATGATTTACTCATTGCCTTATTAATTGGAGTATTTTCTTGAATCCACTTATGGGATATATTATCAACCATACCTTTTATGTCGCCTTCAAGAATCCATTTGGGAGAGTTCTTCCTACTGAGTATCTTAAAGAGATATTCGCATGCATCTTTAGTTCCGCGGTACTTCCTGAATCCAAAGCTACATTCGTCTAGGACTGTTTCCGCTATTGGGTCTAGGCTTAATTGATGTAGTGCTTGCATCGCTCTATCCTTTATTGTTGGGATATCCAAAGGTCTTTTCTTTCCATTAGATTTATTAATGTAGGTTCTCTTTAAAGGTAATGGTTTGTAACCTTTGTTTGTCCTGTCATACTTTCTGCTGTTTCGTACTTTGAACTGGGAGAGGTTAAAATGATACCATCAATTCCTGGTGTCCTCTTCCCTTTATTTGTGGTTACTTTTCTTACCGCTAGTAGTTTCGCGGCGAATGAGTTTGTCAGAAGATACTGAAGTTTCTTAACGAGAATATAGTGTCCTCGTTCGACGGCTTTCGCAATCCTAGATTGAAGTTTATTAACTCTCAGTTCTATTTCGTGCCACTTAAGACCTTGCCATAGAATGTTGTAGTCTGCAGATGCCCGAGTACTTGCTCTTTTTGGCTTTCCTACATTCATAAAGTTTCAAACCTTTCTTTGCTTCAAACGACCAGCTAGAAGTCTGCACCCTTTCGGGTTATGGCAAATTTTGAACCACTATCTATTACATTACATAACAGCATTCGCTTTCTCTAGCATCCCATAACCGCGGAACATTGTACCCTCTTCACAGATTGCCTACCCTTGCGGGAGCTCATCGGTCTTACCTAGTTGTACACCTTGGCCAATTCGTATTACCTTAGGTTCCCTATGCTCCGAAGTCGTATATCCATATGATCTCAGACGGGAGTATCCTGAAATCTCTAACTCGCACCTTTTGGTCATAGAGTGTCAGCCAATTTCTCTATTCTTTGTTAACGAAGCTTTCAGAAGTTCATTTAATTTAACCATAGTAATACATTTACTCTAGCAACATCTCCACACTAGACTAGCAGATTATTTGCATTGTCACCACAGCACCCCAGTGTTGCCACCAACGCACCTGTGGATAGAGTTACTCCATATGGATCGAGTAGTCCAAAAGTTTTCGCTTAGGCAGCCCAAGATATACCTTGAACTATTATTTCAAGTGCTAGTCGCACACACCCATACAAATCAGAAGTTGTCGTTTAGATTATTCATTTAATCTTTGAATAGTCCAGGGAAACTATCTCTTATGTCTTTCGAAGTCTTACTGAGTTTCTTGCTATTCGGATTCAGTTTAACAAGATTACTTTTGATGCCCTTATCTTGCCTTTCTTTAGTTGATCGACTATCAAGATATAACGAATCTATTTCTTTATTAAGATTGTCTATTCTCATTTTTAGCTTATTAATATCATTATCTCTTTCTTTAATCTGCCTTAAATATTCTTGTTCTATATCAATAAATTTTTCAGCTTTAAGAGCTAACTTAAATAGCTTATTGTTTGTTTCAAGTAAATCACCAATAGCTTG
Organism: Clostridia bacterium; assembly: GCA_016937975.1. Lineage (GTDB taxonomy): Bacteria > Bacillota > Clostridia > Peptostreptococcales > Acidaminobacteraceae > JABXKX01. Next base: position 7,646 of record JAFGVN010000101.1, on the reverse strand, counting down.
TTTCATTTGCTTTTCACCTTTATTAGCTTCTAGGAAATCATCAACTGATACAAAAGCAACATTATGTTGAGGCATACTTAAAATCTTAGAAGTACCATTCATCTTATCAATATAATCTCTAACTTCCTTGTAATCTCTCCATATGTAATTATTAATCTCAAATCGTCTAACTAAATCAGCTATTTTGATTTTTGCATAAGGATTTTCATCTGAATACTTGTTAATTAATCCTATTAACATATTAGAATCATATTTTCTTTTTCTTCCTACTTTTCTTTCTACCATAGCTCCCCTCGTTATATTCTTTTATAGGTGTCCAGCAAAGCCTTCTGTTTTACCAAAGTATTTAATTCGTTAGCACTATTTTTTATTTGCTCGTTTATATCCATCGTCGATTTCCTAGAGACTTCAAAATACAAGTGTTTAAGATAATCTATTTTAGTCTTAATCTCGTTATTTTTTTCTAACTGAAGCTCAGTAAGATAAGCCTTATCATCATCAAACACAAAATACTTTTCACAATAGATACACTCTATCGGCGGGCATGTCTGAGGTACGTTTTTACTAGTGCATCTACCACCATTAACTTTAGGCAGATTGTAATATGAGTCACCTAGATGTGATAACTTAGCTATATTCTTTCTAGAAATACCTGCACTAACTTGGTGTGTGTCACCATTTAATATCAATTCTGTCATTGCTCTTGAAATCTGATTAATACTAGATAATGCAAATGTATCCATATGCCTTGAATAATGAAGATGCGAATTGATATTCTCATGACCACCTATCTCCATAATTGTTAAAGGATTAAATCCTTGCAACATCATGCTACAAAATGCTAAATGCCTTGTATCTCCTAGTCTTGGTAGTTTTATTTCGTTATCATTATTCTTATATCCATCAACATCAACAGATTTTTGGCCATAATGCTGTTCAATAATTGTCTCATTAAACTCATTCAACAAATCTGCCAAAGCAGATCTTGTATTTTTTTGTTGAAATTTAGGATCTAGAAAGTATTCTCGGTCTTCCTCAGGTTGATATACTTCTATATATTCAATAAATAACTCAAACATTTCTTTAGTTATTTTAATAATTTGTTTCCTCCTCGATGGTTCATCGTTTTTCTTTTTACCTTCATTAGTTCTGTAATCATCAACAATACTACGTCTTTCTTTGTATCTAGTAATTTTAATAAAGTAATCCTCACCATCTTTAAAAATACATTTTTTTGGCAACTCAGCCATTTCTAGCGGTCGCATAGGAACAACGGAACTAAACTTCCACCATAAAATAATAGGAAAATATACTTTTTTTAGCGCGAGAGTACCATTACTATAAAAATCGTTAATATAATAATCATATCTTAGCATACTATCATAATCAGGTATTGACCTGATTAATCGTGCAGATTTATTATTATTTAATCCATCAAGAATGTCTAAGTACTCAGAATATCTATCTGAATCTATGAAATTTATAAACCTACTTAAACGTCTAATCTTACCAATTTCATATATAGAGTATGTTCTTATTTTTTCTATTAATTCTTCACAGGCAATTTCCGTTAAAAAATTAGTCTCTTTTAGACCCCAAATGATTTGGCGCAATTCCTTTGCAATAGTAGAAGGTCGGTTAGTAGAATGTCTCAACATAACTATCGTATAACGTTTTAGTTCTAGTACAAAGTTGATGGTGTTAAATATTATGGTACTTGTCATATTTTCATCTACTAAAATCCATTTTTCGGAGTCATAACTCTTTGCCTTCAAAATACCTAGCTCAAAACATTCATCAAAAAATTTAAGATACTCGTCTGTTGTAAAGCTATTAAAATCAGATGCCTTATCTACTCCAACATAACTCCCATCGCCATTCTCACTAACAACTTTTCGTATAGCAAATTTCATCTATTCCTCCAAGCTCAATAATTTCCCCTGATTCTGTAACTGAACCAGATCATATTTTAGTTTTCCTAATTCGATATAAGATGATAAGTAATTTTTATCTATACTATCAAATTGTATTTTAAACTCTTGAAGGACACCTAGATTTCTATACAAGTCTTTTGTGTATTTTAGCTTCAAAATAGTATTATCATCAGATACCAGCATTAGTTGATTCACAATATTTACGATTTGATCATTTAATAACTTCATTGCATAAGTAGATGGAATATTATATGGACATCCAAAGCATGATTTAACATACTCATAAGGACAACCTAAAGAATACCTTAAACACTGTGTATAAAGAGTTTTAGCTTGTCCTTTACCAAGAGCTAAATCTTTCATAATTATTTTGACTTTTTCAATCGGCATTGAACTTATTTCTTCAATAACTAACCTCATCTCATGATTTCTTAAGACTTGGCTAGCAGCAGATTCTAAACCTAGGCTTGAATAAGACTTTCTAATATCCACAATCACAGTTGAAAGCTCTGAAACAGATATATTCTCTGCTTCACCAGCAACTTTAGCTAATGTCATAAAGACATAGCCAAATGTACCTCGCCTTAATAATTCATAAGTTACTGCATCTATATCACCATCATTATTCATTGCATATAAGTATTGAGCTGTTGTAGATGAATATAGGTTTTTATAATTCAATTTATGACCGCTAAGCTGCCTTCCTAACTCATAGGCATAAGCTGTCATTGATGCTTCTTTATTAGCCTCAGAGTAAAATAAGCTTAATAAGGTCCTATTGGCTTTTAAATTAGAAAAACCTTTAATATCCTTTGATTTCATAGCCTCATCAAGGTTTCTACCACCAAACCCACCAAACAATTTTTCTTCTTTTCTTGCTCTTCTATGATATTCAGATAAGACTATTGCAGAAGCAAATGACAACTTCATATCTTCAGGTACAATTATCTTAAATTTTTGCTTATTCTTTGTTGCGAGAGTTACACTAATTAAATCTTTAAGTAATGAAATCACTGCTTCGGCTTCAGATATATCAAGCACTTTGCTAGAGATTTTTCTACTAAGAATTTTGATTTCATCATCAGAAAACATATCTAGTCCACTAATACCTAAAAAATCACTTTTTCTCCATGCAGCAACAAAGTGTATGATAACAAAAGCCCATGCTCTGGAATAATTAGCAGAGAAAAAAGCTTTTTCTTTATGTAAATCTATGTTCATAGCATACAAAGCATATCTTGCCCATTCATCAAAAGTATAGACATTTTCTTCTTTCTTACTTGAACTCCTTGAGCTTTTTCTATTAGCAACATAAGTATTCTTAAAATTGCATTTTTCTTTTTTGAAGGCAAATAAGTAGTTAACAAATTGAGCAAGATAATAGGTGTCTCTGCCATAAGTCCTAAGCAACATTTCAATTTCTGAATCTGAGTAGTCTACTAACTCCTTTTCCAAACAATTAATCATATGTTTTAAGTTATTCAATTGTTTCTTCACAAAGTCTCTTTGCCTACCACCTTCGTAACCATTAAGCATACTTACAACAAAGCCTTTGTAGCTTTCTATAGTTACACGATAAGCTGATTGCTCAAGATATTTATTGATAGAGTAGTCAAGTAGTTCAAAGGGGTCTTTTAGGATAACTTGCTTGTTTTTAAAAGTTATCTCATCAATGTCATTTCTTAGGAACTCATTTACATCATTTAAGTCAATCCTATAATGAACATATTTTGTAAATTTCGCTTTGTAAGCATTTGGGAATGTACCAATAACACCTTTAGGTCCATGAATAATTCTTTGCATAACTAACTCATTAAAGCGATCATCATAATCCGTTAACTCATCTACACTTATTGTTCTGTTTATTACTTCCTTAAACTCAATTAATGAATCAACAGAAACAAACGTTGACTCTCTCAAAGTTTTTGTTGAGTACTTTTCAACTATATCGTTTACTAACTGACGTTCTTTTAATTTCTTAAATGAGATAAGTTCTATCCCAACAAACTTATCTGCAGCGGCTGGACTAAGGTATAATCTATTACCAATTACCAGTTTATCAGGTAATTCATCATATCTTTTTAAGTTCTCTAAAAAGTTCTTATATTCTTTAACTGGTATGCAATATACTTTCTTATGAAGTGGATGTGGCTGCACACCTTCTAATCCAAATACAGTTAGATATTTCTTAAGTTTAGCACTCGATATATTTAGCTCTCTGATTGCATTGATAGATACAACGTAATCACTTTTCTCCAGTTCTGATAAAATTGAATATTCTGACCTTAACTCGTTCAGATACTCGGGTCTTATACGCCATCCCTTAGCTACCATTTTCTTAGCTCTATCAGGTATAGAATTGATAATATCAAGCCTAATTTGAACTATATCCCTAGGTATACCGAATCGAGCTACAAAATCAGGTAAACCAATAGCTGTTCTCTTCCAATAAAGCATTTCTTCTATTTCTTTCACATCTTCATCAGTATAAAGCTTTTTTGTAGTTCCTTCAGGGATATATCCAAATTTATGAGTTATTACACCTTTTTCTGATTTATTTAAATTAAACATCTCAGTTAATTCTTTTCTAGAATATCCTTTATTCATATGACTCCTATCATTTGTTAGTATTGACTATATTTCCAAGTATTCTGTTTGCTGTACTTAATAATTTTTTATCTAGTTCTTTCGTACCGATGACGTAAGTTAATGACGATGTTAAGCTACTGTCTCTACGTTTAACTGCTATCTCAGTTATGTTTGAAGCGTGACCAGCAATCAAATTAGAGTAAATACCCCGACCTATATGAGTCGACCACTTTTCAGAACTTAGCACAGCAGCATACCTTATTAAAAGGGGGTTATCTTGTTTCTTTAAGTTTTCAATAAATTGTCTCTTAACTATATTAAATCTATTTCTATATGTGTCTACTGACATCGCTTTACCTTGTCTATCAATGAAGAGAGCATACTTTTCTTTATTGGTGTATTTCTTCTTATGAATCTCTAGCAGCTCAACTAATAAATTACCTACAGCATAAACCGGTTGTTTGCCTGGTGTTTTAACATAAGCTTTCTTCTTTAAGTCCGGTCTAAGGTTATTGTTCTTAACATTTAAAATTAATCCGCCATGACCTTCGTTAATATAAGCTATTGATTGATATGTTAGATTACATATTTCTCCAACTCTTAATCCTCCAAAGATTTGAAAGTATATTCCTAAAGCTATTTCAGGTGTATGCTTCATGGCAGTATAAATAAACTCAAAGATTAGATTTTCATCTATATTATGAAGAGGTGTTGTATTACTCATATGTATAGGTAACCTTAAGCCAACTTCAAAAGCTTGACAAATAATGGCATTCTTATCTTTAGTGAAATCATTGTAAGTAACATATTTAAGTACTTTCTTTTTCACCAAGAAGTAATAGAATCTTGTTATGGATTTTGTAATGGCTTTAATTGTTTTTTTCTTTTTTCCTAACCCTAAATGATTTAAATAATCTACACCCATTTCAATTGTTAGGTCTTCAATACTTCCTAACGTATTTTCATCTAAATCAAAATATATAAAGTTCAGAAAAGGGACAATATCATTTGCATACTTTAATCTGGTATTCGTTGACTTAGACGACCAATAATCTAAAAACTCTGTATAAGGATGAATCCTACTTTGACTATTATCAATATTCTTAATCTTTATGACTACATGATCATAGATTTTATCATTTCCTTTTGTATCCTTCTTAATCTCTGTAATGACATCTACTATAAATTTAAGACTACTTTTATCTGTCATCTATCCTTGTCCTTCCTTTTTCCATATTTATCCTAATACAATTGTACCCTTTAGTCAGAAGTAAATAAAGTATAATTACAATTGTTGGAATTTGAATATAAATCTAAACAATAAAAAAAGAATTTACTTTCAAATAAATTCTATCACATAATGACATGTCCTTCATCTAAAGTAGAACTTTCTGTCCCCGGTACCTTTGCTTCATCAGGGTAATATCGACCTTCTGAAGTCACCGGTTCTGTCTTTTCATCCTGTAAAATGATTTCATCAGCAACAACCCTAATGAGTTGACCATAGGCATTGGTAAAGGCAAAATAGGCTCTATCACCAAAACCAATATCGACTACAACATTGGATTCCCTGTGACCAGAGAGATCACCACCATAGACTTCAAGGCGTTCATAGCCTGTAAAATCAATAGTTTGTTTATGGATTTCTTCAGAAGTGGATGCATCTATTTGAACACTTGAGTGATTGTATCCTTCATCTGCTGAGTGATCTTTGTCCAGTGCTGTTCCTGCTCCAATTGCAGTCATAAAAATCAAGGATAGAAATACACCTAAAATAAGGGCTGATTTTTTCTTACTTTTCCATCCCCAATAGGTCAGCATAAAAGGAAAGCATACAATCCATAAGATAATAAGATTGTTTGTTTTATTCTTGTCTGATTTCATTGTTCACTCCAAAGGTTTATAGTATAACTTATTGTATATATTATACGGCCATATTGGTTTGTTTCCCAACAAAATATTATTTTATTCTATAAAAGGAACCTAAATTAATTCATATAATTGTATTTTCTAACGAGGTGTGATTCTACAATATCTTATCCTTAAGATTTTCTGATTCATTTTTGTATTCAAGCATGCATCTGAAACCTTTCATAATCGAATATATGATTCTTGAAGGATAATTCATTATCAGTTGCGATTCAAGAATCCCGGTTTACAAGAGAGAGTTTTACGACTCTCTCTTATTATTGATTCTATTTGGTTTGGAAAGTACAAGTGATATGGTATTGGGATACCAAACAAAATCTATATTCTTAATTTTATGTGTATGTTAATATGGAAAGAAAGAACCAATATTTCAATTTTGAGAAATGAGGTATTTAATGAAAAAAGGACATATTTTTTTGAGGCTTTTCACTTTTCTTCTAATTATTATTTTTGTATTGACTTTGATAACCACGGCTTATGCCGTGCCAATGGATGAAAATTTTGATGATGATTTATTCTTAAATGAAGGAGGGAATTTCACTAATGATGGAATCCTTTATACCCTTGGTGGAACAATATCACAGTCACAGGTTTCCAATGACATCAGTTGTCCTTTAGGTGATAATGGATCCGATTACTATTTGATCGTTGGTACTGACACCTCTTTAACCATCAGTCTTGTTGGAACGGAAGCTTTTCAAATTGTCAGTTTTTCTATAGATGCATGGGCTGAGCATGATATTTTAATCACACCTAGCACTGGGAGTCCAGTAACACTTGTTTCAAATCAGGCAGAGGTGACACAAACAGTGGATCTATCTTCAAATGATGATTTTAAAAATATTACTTCATTTACAATCAGTGGACAAAATTTACTTTTATGCCTTGATGATTTAAATTTTGAAGCACCTGTATTACCAACATATACAGTGACTTATAATGGCAATGGGAATACTGGAGGATCAGTCCCAACAGATGGTAATAACTATCCCAACGGCAATACAGTAACGGTCCTTGGTAATACAGGTTCTCTTGTAAGAACAGGTTATACCTTTGCAGGATGGAATACAGCAGCCAATGGTAGTGGCACAAGTTATACCGGTGGCAATACCTTTAGCATAGGAACAAGTAATGTGACCCTCTATGCTCAATGGACTGCAATCGATTACACAATTACTTACAATGGCAATACCA
>JAFGVN010000100.1 GCA_016937975.1 Clostridia bacterium | reverse complement strand
GTCATGATGGTCATGATGGTCATGATGGTCATGATGGTCATGATGGTCATGATGGTCATGATGGTCATGATGGTCATGATGGTCATGGTGGTCATGGTGGTCATGGTGGTCATGATGGTCATGTTGGTCAAGATGAACATCAAATTTTGACCCAAATATACCTTGCTTACTTTTTCTTTCTAGAGACAAATGATAACCCTCTATTTTAAGCTTATCTAATTCACCTTTAAAAACTTCAAAATCTACACCTAAGTCAAGTAGTGCTCCAATAGTCATATCACCACTGATACCTGACAAACATTCAATAAAGAGTGTTTTACCCATGTTTTCTCTCTTTCTCTATCTGCTTAATAATGCTGCTTGCCAAATAGCCAGCACCAAATCCATTATCAATATTTACAACGCCTATACCACTTGCACAACTGTTCAACATAGCCAGTAAAGCCGCTAAACCATTAAATTGAGCACCATAGCCGACACTTGTTGGAACTGCAATAACAGGAACTTCAACTAAGCCACCTACAACACTTGGGAGTGCACCTTCCATTCCTGCAACCGCTATAATGACACTGGCTTCTTCAATCATATCTTTTCTCGATAAAAGTCGATGGATCCCTGCAACGCCAACATCATAAAGCCTAACCACTTGAGAACCCAATGCTTCCGCAGTTAAAGCAGCTTCTTCAGCTACCGGCATATCCGAAGTACCGCCAGTCAGAACTAAAACTTTTTTTTCTGAGACCTCTATAGCCTGACATTTTATAAATATAATTCTTGCTGACTCATGATATTCAACTTGTTCGTGTAAGGATTGTACAGCTTCATACATTTCTTTTGATACGCGAGTCATTAAAACGTTTACATTCTTTTCCACCATTGCCTTTGCAATGAGTTTTACCTGTTCAACGGTTTTACCTTCACAATAAATCACTTCTGGATAACCAGTTCTTATTTGTCTGTGATGATCAATATTTGCAAATCCAAGATCTTGAAAAGGCAAATCCTTCAAGTTTTGAATCGCATCATTGATGTCAACATGATTCTCTTTAACACCCATTAGAATTTTTCTAATTTCACTTTCATACATGATTCATATTACCTTTCTTGTACCCTTTCATATCCAATGCTACATATCTAAATCCAAAAGATTTGAATGCTTCATCTACTTGTGCCATAAATTCTAAATCATAAAATCGTTGTATTTCTTCTGGAGCCACCTCGATTCTTGCCAAATCGCCGTGACATCTGACACGATACTGATTAAAACCCTTCTCCATAAGATAAACTTCTGCATTTTCGATTTGTCTTAACAGTTCATGATTGATTTCAATATGAGTTGGAATCCTTGTAGCCAGACATGCAAATGCAGCTTTGTCCCAAGTTGGTAAATTATAATCATGAGATAAACTTCGAATCATCTCTTTAGTAAGACCAGCATCCATAAGAGGACTAACAACATTTAGCTCCCTTAAGGCTTGCATACCTGGACGATAATCACCCAAGTCATCGACATTAGAGCCATCTGCAATATTTTTAATGCCTTCTTTTAAAGCTAATTCCTGAATCGTCGAAAAAATAGCTTTCTTGCAATAGTAACATCTTTTGGGACCATTTTCTTTAAAACCTTCTATGGAAAAAGCATCAACTTTATATATAATGTGTTTAATACCAATCTGTTTCGCTAAAGCTTTTGCCTCTTCAATTTCATAATTAGCATGCATACTGCCATGAATCGTAATTGCAATCGCTTTTTCTTTTAACACTTCATAAGCAACTTGACACAGTAAAGTGCTATCAACACCGCCTGAAAATGCAACAGCTAAACTATCATATTTTCGAATTTCTTTTCTTAAGTTTTCTATCACTTTTACACCTCTAAAATACTGATACTGTTGTTATGATACCCATAATGAAGATCATAACCAAAGTAATTTTTCTGAATAGTTTTTCTGGGATTCTATGACCAATGACCAAGCCTAGATATACACCAATAAGCATACCTGGCAATCTAAATGCAGCGGATTTAATGACTTCGCTTGTAATCAAACCTTGAAGAAAGAACATGGGAATACTCACGATATTCAAGACCATAAAATACGTTGCCAAGGTTTTTCTAAAATCACTTTTATTAACGCCTTCATTACTTAACATCAAAATGACTGGTGGACCACTGAGCGAAGAGGAACCATTTAAAATACCACTAATTAATCCCACTGCACCATATGTAAAGTATACATTTTTAAAATGCGCTTTCACATTGAAATACATTGCCAATGATGAAATCATCACCAGTACACCTACAACAAACTTGATGTAATCTTCATTGACAAATCTGAGTATGTAAATGCCTATTGGTAAACCAATCATCCCAAGAAGGACTAGCAATGCAATCTTTTTTTTATCAATATGGCCTTCTAACTTTACAAATACCACTACATTCAAAATGAGACTGAACAAAACAAGAATCGGTACAATTAAATCCAAAGGCATGACAAATGATAATAGCGGTACTGCCACTAATGAAAAACCAAAACCAGTTGCGCCTTGTACCATCGCTGCAAATAATATTACAAAAAAAGAAACAATAAAGCTCATTTTTCCTCCTATTTCGGTATCCTAAATACTTTTCTATTATAGCATACTAGAAAAAAAGATGTGCAAATTTACACATCTTTTATACTTTTTTCGTACACATCATCGCTACTATGATATTCAAACCCAATTGCTTTATAAAACTCTTGATCTGAACCAACAAAAACATATTCTATTCCTTCTTCAAAAGCTCTATTGCAAGCTTCATAAATAGCTGCTTTTGCTAAACCTTTTCTACGATAATCATAATGAGTACCAACAGGTTCTAATATACAAATTTTATTTGTAGTGTCAACCCATAAAGTTGAAAATGCAACTACTTCCTTATCCTTGTTAAGAATTTGAATATCATAATAGCCATTATAATCTGGCATCTTATGAAGTGCCTTTAATCCCTCTTCTGATTTTTTAAGGAAGTCTTCTTTATCATAGTACCCAAATGCACAGGCGTGTCCTTTTGCTAAACTTTCATAAGAACATGTTGTACCTTCAACGATTTGGAAATCCTCTGAAAGTTCAATCTGAAATTTCTCATGAAGCGGCATACTTAAAGTGACTTCAGACCATTCTATTTTCTTAAAGCCTCTTTTTAAAGCTTCTTCTTTCAAATGTAATGCAGTTCTTTGAATCCTTAGTTGAACAAATTTTCGCTCTCCTTCATTTTTCATCAAATGCGCTTCAATATAATCTAAAATATCATTACTCATTTGACTGGTTAAGTCCAATTGATTCATGGCTACAAAAGCTTCTCCACGATTTTCACCTTCTGTCAAAACAATGGCTTCTAAATCCTCTTCTTCAAAGCCTTTAATACAATCAATGTATTTTTCTTCAGTTGTATCATTCATAATTCTCGATATGGTAAAAGTAAAATTCAAACGATCAATAAGCCAATTGTGTTTCTGACCCTTATAGGTATCCATTAAGAAATCTCTCACGTTCCAAAAATTTTCTTTTGTATATGTTTTCATGATAGTACCCTCCCATTTGATTATAATGGATTATAACCCCTATGGGTTTTGTGTAATAACTTTGTAATTATCCCACTACAGCTTTGAAAACACGTTCTGCATTCTTATAAAAAATCATTTCAATCTGTTCATCATTAAAATGCTCTTGAAGAGCTTCTTTTAACTTGTACATTTCTCCAATATTGGCGATTTCCATTTCACCACCAATGCCATCAAAATCGGTTCCAATGGCAATAACTTCAATGCCTGCTAAATCATAGATATATTTAATGTGTTCTACAATCGATGAAACCTTTGAAACTTGACTGCCATCAAGAAACAAACTACAGAAATTCATGCCCATAATGCCACCATTTTCCTTTAGTTTAAGAATCATATCATCTGTTAAATTTCTCATATGAGAACAAACACTTCTGGCATTGGAATGTGTTGCTACAATTGGTTTTGTTGAATAATTTATACAATCATAGAAACCTGCATCCGATAAATGGGATACATCTATAATAATACCTAGATCATTCATTTTTTTTATCACTTCAAGACCAAAAGGCTTTAAACCTTTTTCCGGTGCAATTGCATTAGGAAAGCCTATCTCATTTTCATAATTCCACGTAAGGGTTATGGCACGACAACCTCTATCATAAAAATGTTGTAGCTTCTTAAGATCTCCTTCAATGACACCACCTTCTTCGATACTTAAAACTGCTGACATTTTATTAGCTTTTGCATTTTCCAATATTTCATTATAACTAAGGGCCTTTTTCAATTCTGGATTCTTAGAAATCTCTAGATCATAAGTATCCATCATTTCATTACAGACTCTAAAGGGTTCCTTATTTTTTTCTAAATTAACATACATAGCAAACAATTCTACTTTAGAGGGACCCTTTAGCATTTTATGCACATCAATGTGATATGGATTTTCTCTTAATTGGGTTTCGTTATAGTGTACGCGCAAAATGGTGTCACAGTGCAAATCAAAAATCATTTTCTACCTCCACTTTCAATTCCAACAACTCTTTTCTAATTAAAAACGATATGTTACTTCATTCTAACATATCGTTTTTTAAACTACTATTTAATTTCAATACTTCCAATACCCACATCCATTTGAATTTCAACTTGGTGTTTGGCATCTTTATAATTTAATGATTCATAAACTTTGTCACTGACCTCTTTGAAATCACTTTCAAAAGAAACTAATCCACCTTTAGAGATAATCTTTACGCCCAGATCATCAGGCACATCAATAAGCACATCACCTATGCCTACATCTATGGTAATCAATCCATCTGTCGATTCAGGTAAACTTAAACTCAAATCACCAACACCATAATCAATCTTTCCACCTGTGACAATTAAATCTTCCAATTTCAAATCAACAGATAAAACGCCACCATCAACGTCGATGTACCAAGTACTATGCTCTGGTAAGTAAACATTGTATCTACTTGATTGAAAAAAGCCAAAATTATCATGATTGGATCTTAATGTCAAGGTTTCAGTTGCATCATCATAACTGTGTTTTTCCATATGAGACTCTGGAATTTCATAAATGACATTGGTTTGATTATGGCTCTCTAAAGAAATAGAACCTGCAGACATATCAAATGTAATCGATCCGTCTTCAATTTCAGTAGCTGCCTCTTCAAAGGTTACAACAGGGATATCATCTCCAAAATACCAGGTCATATCATCCATATTTAAATAACTATACCCAATTACAATACCAAAAAAGGCTAACCATGTAATGACATTCATATAACGGATTTTCTTAAAAATAATATTCAAGCCAATGACAATAAACAACAATGGCCATAATCTTACAATACCCCAAAACATCGTTACTTTTAAAATATCCAGATTATATAGCAATATGACAATCCCAATCAAAATTATTAAAACACCAATACTTGAGGCGTTTTTCTCTTTACTCATAATCATCCTCCTGATTTGATTTTCTACCTAACAACATTAATCCACCGCCAATTAACAAGGCTGGCCAGAAGAATTTAAATGATAAGATAGGCACAAACATTTTTAAAATCATGATTGCACCAATGGCAATTAATCCAATACCTAAATATGCTTTTGAACGTTCTTCTTTTTCTTTTTCGTCTTCGTCACTTTCATTGTAATAGCTATCTGTCATTTTCTCTTTTGGAATTATCAAAGCACAAATAATATAAGTTCCAAAGCTAGGTCCTCCAAAGAATGCTGAAACCACCCAAATTGCCCTAACAATTGTAACATCTATATTGAAGTACTTTGCAATCCCACCACAAACACCTGCTAATACATTATCATGACGTGTTCTTTCTAATCTACGACTCATATGATCACCTTCCTTATGCCTTAATGCTAACACGTTGAAATGCTATGAATCAATGAGTATTTCACATTCTAATTGAATTCTAATTTTTCTCTAATTTAACCTAATGATTTTCATGGCATAATAAAGATGTAGAGGAGAAAGGAGTTCAAATGAAAAAGAAAAATTATACATTTGGTATTATATTGTTAGCAATTGGTTTTATGACTTTATTTAATAATTTAGGTTTTACCCATTTCAATTTTGCATTATGGAAGTTCTGGCCATTTTTCCTAATTGGTCCAGGTTTAGCCTTTGAATTAAGTTATTTTAATCATAATGGTCCTGTCGGTTTATTGGTACCTGGAGGCATTCTACTTACATATGGCTTGTTATTCCAATTCTGTACATTCTTTGGATATGGTCATATGGCATATTTATGGCCTCTATTTATAGGTGCAGTAGGCATAGGTTTGTTCCAACTTTATTATTTTGGCACAAGGCCAAAACCACTTTTGTTTGTTTCTTTTGGATTTATAGGATTTACTTTAATCAGCATGTTCTTTGCACTCTTAAATCTAAAAGGTAATTTTGCTTTACCAATCATCTTAATTGCTGTTGGTGGCATGATGCTTCTAAACAAACATAAAGGCGAATCAATCATCTCCGTAGAATATGACTACGAAGAATAATCATTCTTTATTCCCAAAAAAAGCTTTCATTCTTGAAAGCTTTTTTTCATTAGAGAGAGACACTTCATTCGAAAATGATTTTGCCATTGAAGTCCATTACAAGGGTAATGAAGCTCAAGATTTTAGCATTAACAGGTTTCACAAGGAACTAAATAAAAATGTCTATACAACACAACCGAATAGTGCAATCATGATCCATCAAGACCATCTTAAATGAGTTGGGCATGTAAAATTAGCAAGAACCAAAAGGGAACTCAAATGAGTTCCCTTCAATTATTGCCCTGAAATTGTAGTACCTGTAGAGTGAATCCAAGGAAGAATACTGCTACCATAGTTCACACGTTTATTACTGATGCCTTTAATATTTTCAATAAGTTCAAATAAATTACCCGAAATCATTGTATCACTTAAAGGATATTGGATTTTACCATTTTCAATGTAGAAACTGTTCTTAGCAACACCAGCAAAACCACCGTCAGGACCTGGTCTACCACCAGAGAATCTGCTGAGTAGAATACCTTTCTCAACATTGCCAATCAAATCTTCTAAAGATTGTTCACCTGGTTCTACAATATAAGCTCCACCATAGTTTTTAGATCTCTCTTTACCCGTTTTATTTGCACCATATTGAGATAACAAGAAAGATTTGAGTACGCCATTTTCAACAATCGTCAAATCTTCAGCAATGAATCCATCACCTGTCACTCGATAACCATGAGCCAAATCTTCACATAATGGATTTGAATGCCAAGTGAAATTTGGTGAAGCAATCTTCTCGCCAATTTTATCCTTTAATTTACTTGAACCAGTAATTAAAGCACCATCTGATAAAGCTGAACTATTAATATAGTTTAAGAATTCATCTAAACAGTTTGGTGTAATAATCACATCACCTACAAATTTGCCTTTGAAAGGTTGAGCTTCTAGTTCTTTAATGGTTTGATGCATTAAATCACCTAACAAGCCTACTTCTGTTAACTTCTGTCTTAAATCTAAAATACTAGCACCAGTATAGTTAAATGATGTGATCTTATCACCATCTTTAGCTGCAAACATCATCATAAAATTATAACTGCCTTTTGCTTCTTCCAAATATAGATTGTTTGAGTTCATTAGATATTTATGAGAACGGTCATAAGACAGTACCGCATCACCAGAAACTTTTTCAAAAGTAGTTTTCAATTCATGATTCAAAGTTTCCAAAGCCGCATAAACGGCATCCATATCCGGTTCTAAAACACCATGTTTAAAAGCTTGAAATTCTGCAAAATCAGAGATATCATTTGCTTCGTCCATAGGAGCAGACTTTGAAAGATCAACTAATTTTAAAATAGCTTCATCAATATCTTTTTCAGTTGCTTTATTAATAGTCGTACTTGCAGATCTGTTTTCTTTAATAAATTTCAAAGAAAGATGAATCTCATCTGTACTTCTCATAAGTTTAACAGTTTTTGATTCTGTATTTAACTCATGCTTTTCAGAAACGGTTAATGTCGCTTGAGCTTTATCACCACCCGCTTTTTTCATTTCTTCAATTGCGTAGTCTAGTAATTTTTTATAATCCATTTTATTTACCTCCTACATTGATTTTACATTTAATAGCCGGACCGCCCATACCAACAGGTATTGGTTGCTTCTTGCCACACATACCAGCAGCAGACCATTTCATTTCATTTGAAACCATAGTTACTGACGACAGTACTTCAAAGGCTCTTCCAGAAATTGTAGTATTTTTAATTGCTTTACCAAGTTTCCCATTTTTGATTTCATAACCTTCAGCTACACCAAACATAAATTCACCAGTCGTATCCGCTTGGCCATTTGAAGTTTTCTTGAAATAGTAACCATCCTCTATGGACGCAATCATTTCTTCCAGACTTGATTCACCTGGTAAGATTGCTGTATTTCTCATACGGATTAAAGGTTCATCTTTATATTCCCATGCTCTTGCATTACCAGTATTTTCATGATTAAACTCAAAAGCTGAATCTCTATTATGCATAAATTGCTTTAAAATACCATTTTCAATAATCACTGCATCTTTACAAACAACACCTTCATCATCAACATGAACTGGTACTGGTAACAATTCATCATTATAGCTATGTGCAAAGTCAATCAAAGAAACTAAAGGACTTGCAACTTGTTTATTCAAGTAATCTCCAGCTATAGAGCCATTTCTTACCAAATCTGCTTCTACAGTATGACCAAATGCTTCATGTGCCAAAATACCTGCTAAGTCTGCATCTAAGATAACATCATGAAGACCAGCAATTGCATCTACACCTTCATTTTTCTTCATTAAGTCTGCATAGAGTTGATCAATTTTATCTTTGACATCATCAACGGTAGTCAAATGCTCTTCAAAGTGACCTCTACCACCAAAAACTTCACCTAGTTCACATGGAACACCTTCATTCTGTGTGTTCATACCAACATAGAATACAGTTCTTGGCCATAACCAGTATGACTTTGTACCATCTGAAGTAATGGTGTTCTTTTCCATTTCTAAGCAGGATAAGACAACAGTTCTTGATACTAAATCGGGATATGTACTTGAAATATAGTCATCCACAGATTTTAAATACTCAGTGACTTCATCTTGAGTCCATCTGCGTTGATTTGTTGAATAATCATGAGATTCTTCTACTTTATCACTTTCAAAAGGAGCTTGTGAAACTTCTGCTTTTGAAGCTAAAAATGTTGCATTCTTAGTTGCACTTTCAATAACCTTGTTAATGGTTTCTTCTGAAATTTCAGCCTGTGATGCAAAACCCCATTTGCCATCCTTAAAAACTCTAGCACTTACACCACCTGTGGCACTCTTATCATTTCTAACAAGGTTACCATTCATATATGCCATTGTAAAACTTCTGTTCTCTTGTACTCTTAACTCTGAATACTTTTCAAGTTGACTAACATATTTACTCAAATCTTGTTTAATCATAATACCTCCTTCTCATTACTCTTATTATATCTTAAAAATTTCAATAAAAAGTGCAAAAAATCAGATTTAAGAAACAGTTAAGAATTTTAAGAATTGTTAAGAAATGTTAACATTTTAAATGTTTAGATTAAAATATTTAAATTCGAAATGAATTAGTAAAAGAATATGCCGATAACATTTTAAAATATTTTTAATCTCGAAATATATTTGGACACAAAAAAATGATAAATTTTCATTTATCATTTTAAAGTCAATTTTGAATTATATTAGCTTTTTTTAGTCTTGGAACCAAATGATTTGCTACCATGCCAATAAAGATTCCTGTGATGATCGATGTAAACAACAACATAGGTAAATAAGATAAAATCACCATATTATTAAACAATAACGAAGCCACTAATACCTGCCCAAAACTATGCAGCGTCGCACCAACTACACTAACTCCAATTAAGGAAACCTCTTTGAAATTAATGAATAACATCAATGACATGCCTAAATAGGCAAGAAAACCTCCTGTAAAACTATATAAAAATCCAGAGAAACCAGCAAACAAAGCTGCGACTAAGATAATTCTTAAAGTTAAGATCAAAATAGTTGATTTGCGATCGAGTAAACATAGTGTTGTAATCGTTATAATATTGGCTAAACCTAATTTTGCACCTGCTACCAAATAAGGTGTAGGAATCAGACGTTCTACATAACTCAATATGATAGCAATACTAATAAACAAACTGACAACCATCATTCTTTTATTATTCATTTTCCACCTCAACTTATTGTACAAAATCGCTGCGCGATAGTAAATGCGTAAACGTTTATTGAAATATTTACATAAAAATAGGAAATATGTTTCAAT
>JAFGVN010000099.1 GCA_016937975.1 Clostridia bacterium | reverse complement strand
GTGAAATCATATGTGGAGAATATAATGAGGTTCCGGTCTTATTTGTCTATTTTGGTTATCAAGAATGGAAACGTGTTGATCCAGAATATTGATGATATTTCGGCATCACATGCCTTTATTTTTAACGCCTTGCTGAACTTTGGTTTTCTAACTATAAATAATACTTTCAAGTAAATAATGGTCCTAATAAACTACCGTCGTAGCATGATTTATAATTTGGCGTATCACCTACAAATTGAAATTAATATGCGAACCAGAAACTAGTGTTCCTGGTTCTTTTGCTTTGAAAATTCTATATTCTGAATAAGGATTTAAAACGATTATTATTATGATTACTTTTCTGACATATTTATGATTTTGGTTGAGAAAACATGATTGTTAATTTATATTGTTGAGAGGATTTCAAAAAACTTCTAAATGCCAAAGTAACTAAAATATGCTAAATATATAAAAAGAAAACCGACTAAAAGTGATTCATACCATTCTCTCTTAAAGAGGGTGTAATGAATAGGTTTTCTTTTTTCTATTGTCTCATTTTTAACCGTAGCGTTTTTTATTAAGGACTCTACTTGCACATTAAAATCAATGTTTAATAAATTATTTTGTGCTTCGTTGCCAGTAACTGCAGGTCTACTTGTAGGGATATTTGGTGATTTTTTCAAGAACTCAAAGATACCATAGAAACTCATCATCATACCTGGTACTAAAAAAGAGTATAACCAAATCCAAGTAAAAACATACTTACATACAATTGAGATGAGTATGCCATATGTAAAATAAAGAGCAAAGTTCAACAATAAAGTTTTGAATTTAAACATAAAAATCTCCTTTTTTTTTATTGTAACATATAGAGAATTCGAAATTGCTTTTGTACATGAAAATACAATACTTATGCATCAAAATACAGGTCTTCGATAAAATTTCTTATAATGATTGCACGCTAACAGGCTTATATTTATTGTTTATCTGTTTTATTATGATAAAATAGTACACGAAGCTAGTGTAAATCTTATGATTTAGTTTCTCATTTGAATTATAAATGAATATTTTGCATTGTAAGAAAGGAAATAAAATGGAAAAGGTAAGTTTAAGAATAATAGATACAACAAGTGTTGATCCATGGCATAATTTAGCTCTTGAAGAAAAACTATTCTTTGAAGTTGAGGACAATGAGGCTATATTTTATCTTTGGCAAAATCAAAACACCGTAGTCATAGGACGCAATCAAAACCCTTATCGGGAATGTAAATATCTTCAATTGGAGCAAGATGGTGGTAAGCTTGCGAGACGTTTATCGGGTGGTGGTGCAGTATTTCATGATTTAGGAAATCTTAATTTTACTTTTATTATGAAAAAACCTTTGTATGATATTAAAAGACAATTGCAGGTTATTATTGATGCAATGGCCAATTTAGGTATAAAAGCTGAATTCTCTGGTCGGAATGATATTTTAACTGATGGTAGAAAATTCTCTGGTAATGCCTTCTATTATCATGAAGACAGATGTTATCACCATGGAACTTTATTGGTTTCTGCTGACATTTTAAATCTGGCTAAATATCTATCGGTTAGTAAGAAAAAAATTGAATCTAAAGGTGTAAAATCAGTACAATCAAGAGTGATTAACTTATCAGAATTGAAACCCGATTTAACAATCGATAAATTAAAGGATGCTTTAAAGGATAGTTTTATGAAGACTTATTCCCACTATGATTGTCAAACGGAATTATTAGATGAAATAAGTAATGAAACACTTTATAATAAATATGCTTCCTGGGACTGGCGTTTTGGGAAAACACCGGAATTTAGAATTACACTATATGAACGTTTTACATTTGGTGATTTTGAAATTATGATCAACCTTAAAGATTCATATATTTCTGAAATAAAGATTTTTTCTGATGCAATGGATGTAGATCTCGTAAAAGATTTAGAAAATGCATTAATTAACAAAAAATACTCTGGATTACATTTAGCTGACGAAATTGGTGCACTCAATGCTCAGTATGGGAGTATCATTTTAGATCTACAAAATTGGTTAAGAACACTTGAGTAAAATCTTGGAATAATCAGTATTGAGAGTCATTTTCAGGAAATCTTTTTATGAATTATCATTGACGATATCCTCGTTAACCGATATAATTTTTTTAATCCATTCATTTTTGATGGAGACTGATCAGGCTAAAAATGCCGGGTTACCTTGTGTGACAGCAGAGCTATAATTTGCATCTGTGGGACAGTAATGTTCTTCAGGTGTTTTTTTTTGGAAAGGAGCAGAACATGCAGGAAGAAAAAATTGAGTTAAGTAGAAGTAAAGAAGCTATAAGAGTAACATGGGTAGGTTTTATTATAAATACATTTCTTACAATATTTAAAATTTTTTCTGGTATAGTAGGTTGTAGTGAAGCAATGCTAGCAGATGGTATTCATTCACTTTCAGATTTTTTTACAGATATTATAGTTCTTATTGGATTTAAGTTTACGGATAAGCCTGCAGATCAAGAGCACAACTTTGGACATGGTAAGTATGAAACTTTTTCTACAGCAATTATTGGCGGCACCTTACTATTTGTCGGTATAAACATCTTCCAGAAGGGAATAACAATGGTCTATAGAGTAATATTTTTGCATGAACAAATTACTAGACCGGGTTTTATTGCCATCTTAGCAGCAATTTTTTCTATCGTATCAAAGGAATTACTTTTTCGTTACAATAAGAAGGTTGGTGAGAAGATAAAATCGCCATCGGTAATCGCTAATGGATGGCATCATCGATCAGATGCATTTTCCTCTTTGGGTACGTTAATTGGCATTAGTTTGGCTTATTTTCTTGGTGATTTATGGATCATATGTGACCCTATTGCAGCAATCATTGTAAGTATTTTTATTTTTAAAGTTGCTGTATCGATTATGATGCCTGCAGTGAAAGAATTATTAGAAGTATCATTAGATGAAGATGAAATAAAAAATATAACATTAGAGATAGAAAAATACTCAACAATCATAGAGTATCATCATCTTCGAACAAGACGTGTTGGTGCAAACGTCGCAATAGAAGCCCATTTGCTTTTCAATAGAAGCATATCACTTTATGATGCACATGAAGTTTCTGAACAGTTAGAGAAGAAATTAAAAGTAGAATTTGGCCAAGAAAGTATCATTACATTTCATCTGGAGCCATACTTGAAATAAATTTTGTTCATTTAGTATGCCCATTATCCAGTGTATTTTAAATGAACAACAGAGAATTGGCAAACCAATCCTCTGTAATTAGGGGGAATGTTTAAACTTTTAAATCAAATAGAGTTCCTTCAGACGGATTAATACTTTTGCAATTTGAACCATTGCCTTTGCCTTGTCCATTGCCTGAACCGTCATGTTTTCTCATTTGTACACCTGCATTGGTATTGGTATTCTGAACCATTATACTATAAGTGTTACGAATTGAATTTATTGCCATTTCTATCACCTCATATAAAAGATACCATAGTATTGTGACAGTTTTATGGCAATTTAAAGTTATAATAATAAAATTACAATAATGAGAAAAGACAGTTCAATGTACTGGACTGTCTTTTAAGTATATTTTGATGTTATATTGATGACTTATGAAGGATTCTTATTGATTTTTGTAACATAAAGATCCATAACATGACCAAGAGGACATAAATTAGTACACCAATATCTTTTCCCTTTTTTACTTTGATAATACATGGCAACTAAAGCTGATGATCCCATTAAAAGGAGTGTACGTTGCCATAAAAGCCATTTCTCATGCCAGAAATAAACTGATATAAATACTAGAATCGACCAAAATGCAAAAGTAAACCCTTTGTTATATTTTTTATTGTTCGCATTTTTGGTGCTGGAATCGACACTAAGGTCTTGCAATGTTCCCATTGGACAATATTTGTTACAATAAATTCTATTGCCTTTAAACAGAGTTAATATCAAAGCAATTTCAAAGATAATGTACAATGTAAACCATAATTTTACAGCACACATCATTATGAAAACTGCTGCTAAAAAGACATATTTGGATTTTTTATATTTCATACTATTCAAAAAGCATTTGGTAATAACGACTCATAGCATCTGAAAACTCACCAATGCCAATCTGTCTGCTACGTCTTATTGTTTCCTTGCCTTGAACAAACAAGATGATGGTTGGGACGGTATAAACGCTATAAGCCCCAACAAATTCTAAATTGCTATCAATTTCTGATCTAACACCGATAACTTGTGGGAATTCCTCTAACATTTTTTCTATTTTAGGGAAAAGATCCTTACATAAATTACAATCTGTTGTTGTAAAATAAGTCAGTACCATTTCATTATCTTGAATGATTGATTGTACCTCTTCTAAACTTGTGCTATTTTTCATATGACACCTCCACAAAAACAATAATGTTATTTTAATGCGTTGTCAATACGATTTGAAAAGTAGTTATTTTAACAATGTTTACATCATAATTATTAAGTTGATTAACATTATTGTAAGTTTGCTCGATTATTTTATCGTGGAAATAAATCATGGGGCAGATGTTAATTTTTTAAAATTATCGATATTTATGGGCATATTTTAATAAATAAAGTTGTCATAAAAGGAAATTCTATCAGGACTTATTGAAGGGAAAGGGTTTGATCGTAAATTTCTTTAATGGCATCAACCATCTCTTGAATGGGTGCTCCAGCATGTCCATCTCCGGTTTTACCACCACCTTCACTGCCTGTTACAAAATTATTGAAAGTGACAACTTCTTGATACTTACAAACACCACCGCTTTCCTTAATAGCATCTCGTGTTGTCATGGATGTTGCTATTTCAACGTCATCTATGAGATCTTCCGTTGAGGCGAGTACAAGATTACCAGCACATACAGAAGAAATTATTAATTGATGTTCATTAGCCAAAGTTAAAAGTTGATGTACCTTAGTAGAATAAATCATAGAGCGATGATGTTTCCCAGCAGGAATAAAAACACCAAAATAATCTTCAATATTGGAATCATTCAAATCACTAATGGATCGATCACCTGTTACTAATATTTCTTCATGATTCGGGCAACTACTCATTACAGGATTTTCCCCTAAAAAGACAGTAACAACTTCAAAGCCTTGTTCAGTAAGAGCTTCTTTCATGTCGAAATAAGTATTGCCAAATTCATTTCCAATTACAATCAAAAACTTATTACTGATTGTTACAGTCTTTTCCGTTTCTAAAAGAGCATTGTTATTGGTTTCAGATTGCTGTTGACCACAGGAAGTCATCACTAAAAGCATTAAACATAAAATTAACTTTTTCATCTCTCTACCTCATTTCATTTTTAGTATATCCTTAAAGGCAAGTGATTACAAATCTTCTCTTTCCAAGAATTTACTGGTATACTTTTTGTGAGATGAAAAGAGGATCTATGAAATATACAATACAAATACATTCAGGTAGTTTTGAATCATGTGCTTTTAATACCCAAGAGATTATGAGTCAATTAGAGAAAATTCGAAGTCAATTTGAGATGGAGTCTATCATCATCGGTTGGTATAAATATTTGGATTTTAAAGTTTTGTACGATTATTGTGAAGAACATGCCATAGAATTATATGCCTGGCTTCCAGTTTTTAGTGAGCATGATGCATTGGATTTAAGCCCATTTGTCTTGAAAAATGGTGAAATACTAAAACCATATAGATTATCCACACAAGAATCCTTTACATTCTGTTGTCCTTCCAATCCTGAAAATATGGATAAAATAACTGAGGCTTTGCTCAATCATTTTCCTTTCGGGTATTTTCATGGTGTATTTCTAGATAGAATTCGTTATCCAAGTATAATTCATGGTAAAGAAATTCTTGAAGGTTGCTTTTGTACTTACTGTCAAAATAATATTATAATGCATAGTGATTCTGACAAAATCAAACTAATTTATAATCAAATTCAAAAGTTAGTTCGTGTTTTTAAAAATAAAAAATTAAAAATAGGTTTGGATTTGTTTGCTGAACCACTGCTTAAATACGTTGGCCAAAGTTATGATTTATGGGTCGATCACGTTGTTTTTATAAAACCTATGTATTATCACTATACACACGCACCTGCAGGTTTACCCTTTGAAATAAATGCTTTGAAGAAAGAAGGGATTATAGTAAATTACCCTGAAAGACGACAACACTATAAAGTACTCAATGAAAAATATCATGATTTCTTAAGATTGGGTATTGAATGGAATTATATTGAGCATATCGCTGAAACTTCACCAACTCAACTCATTAAAGATTTAAAAGAAATTAATGAATCCGGTATATCGCATATCGTCTTATCATGGAATGCCATGTTGGTACCAAATGAACATATCGAAGCTATTGGTGAATTTGAAAGGGGTAATTATGAGAACAACAGATGAAATGATGGGTTTAATAATTAAAATTGGCGAGGAAGACGACAGAATACATGGTATTGTCCTTGAAGGATCCAGAGCCAATCCAAAAGGGCATGTCGATGCTTATAGTGACTACGATATTGTTTATTTTGTACAACATATAAAAAGTTTTACTTTGGATGCGCAGTGGACTAAGTCCTTTGGAGACATACTAATCATGCAAAAACCTGATGATTGGCATAATCATCTTTATGATTACGATTCCAATGAACCTTTCACATATCTTATGCAATTTACAGATGGAAATAGAATTGATCTAATCCTTGTAGATATCCATAATCCCAAGGATTATTATTTGTCGAAGGAACCTCGAAAAATTTTATTGAATAAAGGTAATTATTTACCTTTAAAATCTTCAGATACATTTAATGCTTCATTTAATACTTCAGAATGTACTTTAAAAGCATTTTCAGATGTATCAAACGAATTTAGATGGTTATGTTTATACGTTTCAAAAGGACTTCTAAGACATCAAATTCTATATGCTAAATCCATATATGAGGGTATTCTTATGCCACAGTATCTCCAAATGATAAAGTGGTATTATCAAGAGAAATCAACTCAAAAAATAAATTTTGGGAGTTTTGATAAGTATCTAACCCAATATATGAATGATGCGCAAAAGAAAATATTAATGGATTCTTTTCCAAATGGTGAAGTGCTGGATATTTGGGAAAAATTGTTTTATATTTATGACGCTTTCCATGTCTTATCTAATACTTTAGCAGTGGATAAATCATTTCCTGTGATGAATGAGGAAATCATATCAGTAAAGCAATATCTAACTGATCAGTACATTCATTATTGATTTTCACAAATATTAACACTTTTATCTATAGTTTGTTTTTTATTTATTTTTTTGAGTTTTATCGATATAATAACACTTGATGACATATATTTATTAAGGACGGTATTATGTTTAAATCTTTTAACAATCTACTACAACATATTCATATTCGATTTAAACTGATTGGGCTAATTATCATTGCTGGCATTTTACCAATGATGCTTTTGATTTTTTTCTTCTCAATGGAAATGAAATCTGAGTTTGATTCAAGACAGCAATTGTCTTTGGATTTGGCACATGTACAGCTTGAAAATATCCTTCATGAAACCTTTAGTGCAACCAATCATATGATCAATGATTTATCCAGTGAAATTATGGATTCCCAAAGAACAAATACTATAAAACCTTTTATAGAAATAGTAGAACAATCTCTAAATCAATATAACTTTATTACAGATGTAGAATGGTATCAAAATTCATTTGAAAGTTCTGAATATGTTAAACCTTATGATGAAATAATCAATACAGAGTGGTATGACAGTAATTTTAAAAATGCTATTATATCAATACCTTCTCAAGATTATAGTATTATATATTGGATTACGACTTTTAACAGAGAATCTGTTTTAGCCATTAGAATTGAAACCAAGAAAATAAAAAGTCTTTGGGAAAATCCACTGTTAAGTGATTTAAGAGCGAAGATTCTATTTGTAGATGAACAAGGCAATATTGTTTCTAATAATGCAAACATATATGCTGAAAATGAAGTTTTTCAAACTTTTAATGGCGATGATTATCATTACGATATTACATATGAAGGACAAATAAATCCATTTGAAGAATTCAATGGTTGGAAATACTATATGTTTATCAATGAAATGATCAACGTAAGTTCTTTTTGGCAAAAGTTGATTGCACTTATATTTTACAGTTTACTCATTGCAATTGCTTTGATTTTATTGAGCATTTCCTTATCTGGGAACATTAACAAACGCTTAACCTTGTTAAACGAATCCATGTCCTGTGATCAAATAGATGATTTAAAGGTGCTTCCAAATCTTGGTCATGACGAAATTGGTAAAACTGCCTTGATATTTAATGCAATGGTTTTAAGAATGAAGGAACTAGTATTGGCTTTACAATTGGAGAAGGAAAAGTCCGATCAATTGTTAGTAGAAAAAACTTTGGCTTTAGCTCATACAGAAGAACATCTTAGAAATCTTGAAAGTAAAAACCATCAAATTAATGAACTCATCCATATCGATCCGTTAACAGGTTTACAAAATAGATTTGATATCATGATGGAAATTAAGAAATATATTAAAGAAAATACAAATTCTTTTGCCGTTTTGTTCTTTGACATAGACAATTTCAAATATATTAATGACACCTATGGACATGATCTTGGAGATCAAGTCATCGTAGCAACGAGTAATCTTTTAAAATCTTTGGCATGTGAACATATGAAAATTGGAAGATTTGGCGGAGATGAATTCTTGGTGATTATCAATACTTCTGAAATAGATTTATCAGAGACAGTAAAAAAGATTCAAGAAAAATTTCTAGAACCGGTTATAATTGATCAGAACAAATTTTATTTAACCTCAAGTGTTGGTGTTTCACTTTATCCAGATCATGGGGAGGAATGCCAGATTTTGATACAGAAGGCTGATATGGCCTTATATCAATCCCAAGCCCATGGTAAGAATATGATGACCCTTTATGATGCCTCTTTATCTGAAAATCTAGAAGAGAGAATCCTGTTTCAAAATATGCTTAAAGAGGCTTATCAAAACGATGAATTTGTGTTGAATTATCAGCCTGTATATAATTTATCAGACTCGAAAGTCGTAGGGTTTGAAGCCCTTATTAGATGGTACAGTCCTATTCTTGGTGCAGTCAGTCCATACAAACTTATTAAAGAAGCGGAAAATATAGGGTTAATTGTAGAATTAGGTGAATGGATCTTTGATACCGCATGTCAATTTACGAAACAACTTCAATTAAATGGATTTAAACATATCAAAGTAAATATTAATATATCCATGATTCAATTAATGAGTCAAGGTTTCGTAGATAAAGCCATTAAAATGACAAGGGTTCATGATATAGATCCAAGTATGATTGTTCTTGAAATGACAGAAACTGTTTTGATTCAATCCTTAGAGCAGAGTAAATCTATTATTGATGCCTTAAGACAAGTTGGTTTTGGCTTGGCATTAGATGATTTCGGCACTGGCTATTCATCATTGAATTATTTAAAGCAACTGCCTGTTCAAGTATTAAAAATCGATCGTTCATTTATTGCCAATATTGAAAATGATGTAAATGACATTGAATTTATAAAATTAATCACTACCATTGCACATCAGCGCGGCTTAACTGTTATTGCCGAAGGCATTGAGGATCAAGAACAACTGAACTTATTGAAAGCATGTGCTGTAGATGAAGTACAAGGGTATTTCTTCAGTGAACCAATTAGTGAAATAAAAGCTTTCAATTTAATTTTAAAAAAATGAATTTTTGAATATAAAAAGCTGTAGGGAGTCCTACAGCTTTTTATATTAGTTGATATTTCTTAATAAAACTCTTGGATGAAGCTTACTTGCTTTTCTACCAGGTAGCAGACCTAGGAATGTAATAATGAGTACAATAGAAATCATTGAACCGAGTATTGCAGGTACATTGGTATCCAAAGGATTTGACCCTAAATAATAGGTTAAGTGATATTGCTTTTCTAAGATTTCTTTCGCATAGTTTAAAGCCGGGAATGATAACATTAAAGCAACAATACCAGAAGTTATTGCCAACATGCCTGATTCACATGTAAATATAGTGATTATGTCTTTTGCTTTAGCACCTATTGATTTTAAAACACCTATTTCCTTGGTTCTTAAAATGATACTGATGTAAAGTATCAATGCGACTAAAATACTTGGTAAAGCAATAATAACTCCGATGGTGATTTTAGCATATAGCAAAATTTTATCAATGAACTTTCCTGTTTCTTTTGCTGAGTAAATTGCAAATTCATCAAATTGAGAAGGGTACAGGGTACCATAGGCTGTCAAAATTTCCTTTTGTGTTTCTGTCAAAGGACCCTTTGTTATAATTTGATAACGCATCATAAAGTTACTGGAAGGGACTTCCGCAGCAAATTTTCTAATACTAAACAGTGCCATATCTTCTTGTAGTAAATTTTTAGTTCTTAAAGGTAATAATAAATCTGTGAGATTTTTTCCGCCTATTGGCAAATATTTACTGCCTGCTGCCCTTGGATCTAAAACATCAACAAGTTCATAAAGAATTAGGGAAATATCTTCTAAATCAAATTGATTTTTGAGTGTGTTGATATAACCAGAACTAGCATAGATATAACCTTTATAGTAATTGGACATTAATGTAGTCTTTGATTCTGGATCAAACACCTTGATAACCTCAGTGGTAAATTGGTTTTTATTACTTGCCTGTGTTTCATAATGAAAAGGAATACTATTATAAGAAGTCATATTGAAGGTGATCGATTGTCCTTCCAATGCCATTGGATTATCGTTGTATTTCCCTAAAAGTACATTTGCAGCATCAGATGAAAAGATTAAACCTTCTTCATCATCTTTAGGATAATAATCAAAGTTAAAATCATATTGATAAGCTTGATAGGCTTCAGGTAATAAGCCAACTAAAATAAAATGTTCATCTTCGATGGTTACATCATAATAATTAGGTGGAAAGACTGCTTCAACAAAATCTAAAGATTCAATGTTTTTTAGGGTTTCATCATCATATGGCGTAAAAAGTTTTTGTTCTAATGCTTTAACAGATTCTTCGTTGATTCTTTTTTTCTGTATGTTGGTAATCATATTCTTAACATCCCATTCAAAGTCATGGTCAGACATTGGTGATAGATATTGAACAGTCTCATCGTTTATTATTCTATTGTAAATTGGACTAATATCCTTTTCATAACCTAATAAATTAACAATGAAATTGCCAAGTAAAATTACAAGAATCATACTAGGAATTAAGCTCATTAAAGCGAAAATAGAACTTTTTCTTCTGATTTTTAAATTGTTAAAAGCAACTTTTAAAGCAGATGTAAATTGCAATGAACTTTTCTTCATGACAACAGGTGGAAATTCCTTGTTGTAGGCTTCTTTGATATTTTCATCTGAAATAATGACACCTTTGTCAATTTTTACAATCCTAGAAGAATAATCTTGTGCCAAGTACTTGTTGTGTGTAACCATGATGACCAAATGGTCTTGTTTAGCAAGATCCTGAAGAAGTGTCATGATTTGAACCGAAGTATCTGGATCCAATGCGCCAGTGGGTTCATCAGCTAAAATAATTTCTGGACTATTGGCTAATGCTCTTGCAATGGCAATCCGTTGCTGTTGGCCACCACTTAATTCAGCAGGGAAGTGTTGTGCGTATTCTGCCATACCGACTTTTTCCAATAATGCCATTGCTTCAGTATTTTTTTTAACTTCGGAATAGCCACTTAAGGATAATGCAATTTTTACATTATCTATAGCTGTTAAATGTGTTATTAAGTTGAAATCTTGAAAAACAAATCCAATAGTATTTTTTCTATAATCAGTCCAGTCTTTTTGCTTGAAGGTACAGGTGTCAATACCATCAATTAAAAGCTGACCGCCAGAAGGCTCTTCCAAACCACCAATTAAACTGACTAAAGTTGTTTTTCCTGATCCACTAAGACCTAATATAGAAACAAATTCACCTCTTTTAAATGTCAAATCAACAGATTTTACCGCATGAACTTTTTTCTTTTTTAATTTATAGGTTTTATCGAGTTTTTTAAGTTCTAACATTTGTCCTCCTATTGTTTTAACATATATTGTGAATGATCAGATTCATAAAGTAGATTAAATAATTCTGAAAAAGCATTTACCATCCTATCAAAGTGATACGCGTCATTATATATTGGATCAAAGTCATAAAGCGGCTCATCCTTAACATACCATCCTCGTGTAACAATCATGCCTATTTTATGTTGGAATGCCTTATGATCGCCATTTTTGTAGAATTCATAAGGCAATTGTTGTCTAATGGCAACATAGTCATTATAGGTTTGATTGAAATGTAAAATAAAGTTTTTATAGTATGACGTCTTCTCAGGATTCAATTGAAGTGTTTGTTCATATTGTTCTAAGGATGATAAAAAGCTTTTATTGAACTTTTCTTGAGGTAACATGACACTATAATCAAGTTCATAAATAGAGTACCATTTTTTTTCACTGGTCTGTAAGCGATTAGGGTTATTTGGATTGGTTTGGAGTCCTGCATAGTCTTGATAGGTCGAGACTTGAACAGCCAAGACATTGCTATAATAACTGTAACTGGCCATTGCTTTTAAATAATCTTCATGAAAAGATTCACTTTGAATGATATCATTTTTCATAAGCTCAGATTCTATAGCAATACGATAATTAAGAACCTTCAAAATGTATGGATTTAGCTTAGTATTTAACTGATACATTTCATCATACAAAGTAAATTGAGAAGGCCACATGGTATTGAAAATGTCCAAATCATCTTCTTCTTTTAAAATCTGCAT
The DNA here is from genome assembly GCA_016937975.1 of Clostridia bacterium. Lineage (GTDB taxonomy): Bacteria > Bacillota > Clostridia > Peptostreptococcales > Acidaminobacteraceae > JABXKX01. The sequence continues at coordinate 80,008 of JAFGVN010000099.1, read as the reverse complement.
CAGATCATACAAGGCATATTCAAGCTTAGACTGGTATTTTTGAATCATCACGTTCTCTAATTGAGGTCCTATAATTTCCAACTCATAGAGAGTATCATCCAATAAAGATGTCAGTTCATGTATGTAATGCATAAAATCTTCATGTGAATAAGCCACCTGATAATCAGCATAAGAAATCATATCCTTTGCTTCAGGAAGTAAAAAATCATTGAGATGATTTTGTAAGGTTGACATTAGGCTTGTGTATTTTTCATTGTATTCAGTTAATGTAATTGCTTGATTTTGATTACATCCAATCATCAAAAAAGCTAGGGTTAAAATGATTATAAGTATTTTCTTCATGCACTTATCCTTTCTCCAATATTATTATAATTCAAAAAAAATGAAGATAGTATCATAAAACTAAATGTTTCAAAAATGAAACATTTCCCAGTGGGCTAGTACTTTTATTTATGGTCTTTTTCTTATATGATAAAAGGAAGTAATAGGAAAGGAGTGTATGATTTTCATACAAAACGCATATGAATACAATAATATTTGACTTAGACGGAACATTGTTACCAATGGATACCAATCATTTTATGAAATTATATCGAGATGAAATTACAAAAGCATTTCATGATTTCAATGAGCATGAAACTTTATTTGAAAAAATTATGGCTTCAGTTTATCATACGGTTAAAAATCCACAAGGGGATACCAATGAAAATAAATTTTTTAAACATTTTCTAAATCATGTAGATGAAAAGATAGACCTGTATCATGAAAGATTTGAATGGTTTTATTTAAATGATTTCAATGCTGTTAAGGCATCTACTTATCAATCTGAAGAAATGCTTGAAGCCATTCAAATTCTAAAAGAGAAGAACTATACTTTAGTCATTGCTACAAATCCAATATTCCCAATGGTTGCAAATTATCAAAGAATGCAATGGGCAGGATTAAATCCGGATGATTTCAAATATATTTCATCTTTTGAAAAAAATAGAGCATGCAAACCTCATTTGGCATTTTATGAGGAAGTGCTTTCTTCCATAGAAACAGAGGGGAAGAACGTCTTAATGGTGGGAAACGATGCACAAGAAGACTTAACTATAAGTCGTCTAGGTGCTAAAACCTTTTTAATAACCAATCATCTTATTGATAAGAATAATGACATAAAAAAAGCAGATTATTATGGAAATTATAAGGATTTCTTGGAATTTGTTAAAACTCTTGAAAGGAAATAGATTATGAAAGTACTGGTTTTAGCAGAAAAACCTTCTGTCGGCAAAGAAATCGCGAGAGTTCTTAATTGCTCTTTAAAAGGACAATATGCTGAAAATCAAAAATATATCGTCACTTGGGCCTTTGGTCATCTCGTTACTTTAGCAGATCCTGAAGTTTATGACAAAAAATATATGAATTGGCACTTGGAAGACTTGCCTATTATTCCTGATCATTTCAAGAAGACAATTATTCGAAATACCGGAAAACAATATAATACCATTAAGCAATTACTGAGCAGAGGTGATATTAATGAGGTCATTATTGCAACAGATGCTGGCCGTGAAGGTGAATTGGTAGCCAGGTGGATCTTGGCGCAATTAAAGTGGAACAAAGAAATTAAAAGATTATGGATATCTTCAGTGACTGACCAAGCCATTAAAAAAGGGTTTGATAATTTAAAACCAGGCAAAGCATATGAGTCCTTATATTATGCAGCTGTTGCGCGAGCAGAAAGCGATTGGCTAGTTGGTATTAATGGAACAAGAGCATTGACAACAAAATACAACACAAATCTTAGTCTCGGTCGGGTACAGACACCTACATTGGCAATGGTTAATGAAAATGAGAATCAAATTAGAAATTTTCGACCTAAAACATATTACACAGTGACGGCAACACATAAAGGTATAGATTTCCAATATGAGGATCATCAACTCTTTGATGAAAATAAAGTAGAAACCTTAATGAAGTTAAGTAAATCAGGTGTTGTTGAATCTGTTGAAACAAAAGAAAAGAAAAATTATCCAGAGCCCTTATATGATTTAACTGAATTGCAGAGAGATGCCTTTAATAAATTTGGTTTTACACCTAAGTTTACTTTAAATGTAATGCAATCTCTTTATGAAAAACATAAAATTTTAACTTATCCTAGAACGGATTCCAGATATTTGCCTAGTGATATCGTCGATACAATTCCTGATCGGTTAAAGGCTATACAATTACCTGATTATAGACCACATGCTTTTTCATTATTAAAAAAACAGATCATTCTCTCGAAACAAGTTGTTCAAGATGAGAAGGTAAGAGACCATCACGGTATCATCCCAACAGAAGAACCTTGTATAGTGCAAAATTTATCTTCTGATGAATATAAGATTTATGCTTTAGTCGTTAAACGATTTTTAGAAGTTTTAATGCCTGCCTATGTTTACGAAGAGACAAAGGTCAGTGTAAATCTGAATGGGCACCATTTTATTTTTAAAGGAAGAAATACAAAATCCTTAGGTTTTAAAATTTTATCTGAAAAATCAAGTGAAACCCAGAGTATAATCTTTCAAAAAGGTAAAAATATTATTTTTGATCAGATTACATCAAAAAAATGTCTTACTGAACCACCAAAAAGACTGAATGAGGCGACGCTTTTGTCCGCAATGGAGAATCCTAGTAAATTCATTCAAGGCAATGAGCAAATGAAAGCCTTATTAAAAGAAACTGGAGGTTTAGGTACTGTAGCCACAAGAGCCGATATTATTGAAAAGCTTTTTAATACAGGACTGATTGAAAAAAAACAAAATTCCATATATATGACAAAAAAAGGGAAACAATTATTGGATGTTGCCCCAGAACAGTTAAAATCACCATTGCTAACAGCACAATGGGAAAGTGCTTTTCAAAAAATACAGGATAATCAACTGAATTACAAAAGTTTTGTAAATGATATGAAGAATTATACGATTTCAATCGTTGAAGAAATTACTCAACAAAAGCATACGTTTAAACATGATAATCTATCTACAACCCTATGTCCTGATTGTGAGAAACCTATGATGACGGTTAAAACAAAAACTGGTACGAGTTTAGTTTGTCAAGACAACAGTTGCAATAAACGTATTAGAATTTCTCAGGTGACAAACGCAAGATGTCCAGAATGTCATAAAAAAATGTCATTGAATGGTACAGGTGATTCTAAGGTGTTTATTTGTTCTTGTGGGTACAAAGAAAAATTATCAAGTTTCGAAAATAGAAAAAACAATACTCAAAAAAGTGGTAATAAAAATGATTTTCAAAATTATTTGAAAAAGCAAGAAAAGGAAAATCAAAAACAAGCAGAGTCGAGTAATCCTTTTGCAGCATTGAAAAATCTTGAATTGTAAAGCACTGTATGTGATACAGTGCTTTTTTTACATTTTAAGTAAGGAAATTTTGTTTTTAAACTTAATATATAAACCATGCAAGTTAAATTTTTATCAAGAATTATATGCTAAAATGGTAATAATATGGGAGGGCTTATGAAAAAAAATATGAGATGGATTTTAGTCATCATGTCCATTACAATGATTACTTTTGGCGCATTAAGAGGAGAAATTAATATTGTATTGGAAAAAGCCATTATGATTTGCTTTGAATGTATTGGCTTAGGATAGGTGTGGATATGAAGAGAAGATTAACTCAGTGGATAAGTACCATTTTATTTAATATTCAAGGTGCAAATTTTTTTACAGGAAAAATTAGCACTAGTCCCACAAAAAATATTTGTGTTCCAGGCTTAAATTGTTATTCTTGTCCTGGTGCAATAGGGTCTTGTCCAATTGGCGCATTACAGGCCGTTGCTGCCAATGCAAAATTTAAAATATCCTTATATGTTTTAGGTATTATGATGCTTTATGGCAGTTTAATGGGGCGATGGATTTGTGGATATGCTTGTCCTTTTGGATTGGTACAAGACCTGTTATACAAAATAAAAACTCGAAAATTTAAGCTGATTAAACCCCTGAAGTACGGCAAGTATTTTGTGTTGGTTTATTTTGTTCTGTTGTTTCCGGTTTTATTTGTCAACAATTATAATGTAGGTCGCCCTGGATTTTGCACTTATATTTGTCCTTCAGGAACTTTATTTGCATCATTTCCTTTATTGTTGACCAATCCTAGTTTAAGAAATGCTTTAGGTATGATTTTCAATATTAAAGTTGCAATACTTCTTTTTATTTTAGTTTCTTCAGTTTTTGTTTATAGAATCTTCTGCCAGATGTTATGTCCATTAGGCGCATTTTATGCACCCTTTAATAAAATTGCCTTTTATCAGTACAAAGTTGATATGGATATTTGTGTTGAATGCGGACTTTGTGAAAAGGCTTGTCAAATGGGTATAAACCCTGTAACGCATCCGAATCATTTAGATTGTGTTCGATGTCAAGATTGTATTCATGTATGTCCAGTTAATGCTATTCAACCCATAAAACATTTTACGAAACCAATTCAATTGGAAAAAGGTGATATTTCATAAAGAAGTTGGGTATATAAAATCTTGTTTAAATAAATGTGAAAATGGTGAATTATGAAAAAAGAATTTAAACTTAAAAATACTCTGAATATGTCCTTTGTGTTAGCTGTAGTCATTCCGATTATCAGTATTAGTTTGGCTGCCATCCTATTTGCCAGAGGTTATATACTCGATATTTCAAAAGATTCCCACGAGCAAATAATTACCAATTTAGATCATATTATTGAGTCGTTTTTCAAAACACCAGAAAAAGATATGACTTTGCTTAAAGAAGCCATACTGAACACTGGCATATCAGATTATGATCAAATCATACCTGATTTTTACCGTGGTCAAGAATTTTTTCATCACATCTATGTACTGGACAGTGAAGGAAAAATTAAATACACTTTTCCGTCGGATCCATCCATAAAGGATTTTGACTATGCATATGAAACTTCAGCTGCTCAAATTTTAAATGGCAAAGCAAATGCTTGGTCAGATTTGTATGTTTTCCAGAGAGAAAATTTAATATCTATGAACTTTTCAATGAAATGTGGTGAAGACATTTTGTTTGGTGTTATCCACCTTCAAGTTATACAGAATTTATTTGAGAAGAATGTGACGACTGATGGGGTTAGTATTGCTTTAGCAAATGAATATAATAACTATATGGTCCACAGTCATTACGAATATGTTGAACAACATTTTTATGCACCTAATTTTGAAGAAGATATGTTGTTTGAAAAATATTATAATGATGGTGTTCCTTATTACGTTACTGTGAAAAAAACAGGGTATCTCAACTGGAAAATAATGATCTTTGAAGAGGTCAAAAATGTTAATGAACGACTTATGACTCTCATTTTGTTTTTAGGTGGTGCTACCTGTGTTATAGTACTGCTTGCTGTCACTGTTGGTTTCAAGTTAAATGGACTTGTCTTTAGTAATTTACATATGCTTTTAACCAAGACAAAAGAAGTCAAGGATGGGAAATATGTTATTTCCATAGATCACTCTAGATTTGTTGAATTTAATGAACTACGAAAAAATTTCCTGATGATGCTCGATGAAATTAAAATGCGTGAAGATCAAATTTTATCACAAAATTATGAAATTGAAACCATGAATAGAGCTTTAGAAGAACGAGTTAATGAGAGGACAAATGATTTATATCAAGCTAACCATGAATTAGAGGTAGCCTTGGAAAATCTAAAAGTGACTCAAGATCAGCTGATTGAATCAGAAAAATTGGCTTCATTAGGAGAGTTAGTTACAGGATTGGCTCATGAAATTAATACACCTCTAGGTATTATATTAACCATAATTACTTATTTACAAGAATCTACTAAGCATGTGAAAAGTACATATGATAAGGGTTTACTAAAAAAATCAGACTTCGAAACTTATATCAATGCCCATGTCGATAGTGAACATTTAATTTATGAAAATATCTCTAAAGCCATAGAGTTGATTTCCAGTTTTAAACTCATATCGGCAGAACAAAGAAATATAGAAAAAAGAAAAGTAGAAATCAAGGAATTTATTGAGAGTGTTGTTAGAAGTATTGATCCTAAATTAAAGAAATCCAATATAAAAATCCATATGCATGTAGATGAAGCCATTGAAATTGTCACTATTCCAATTGCACTTTATCAGATCATTGTAAATCTATTAATGAATGTAAAAGTTCATGCTTATGACGAAGAAGGCGGTATGATTGATTTGTTTGTTAATAAAAACAAGCATTATTTAGAAATTATCGTTCAAGACTATGGTCATGGTATTGAAGAACAAAATCTAAAAAAGATTTTTGATCCTTTCTTTACAACGAAAAGAGGTGCTGGTGGTACTGGCTTAGGCTTAAATATCGTTTATAATACGGTTAAGCAAAATCTCAATGGTGAAATCAAATGTTACTCTGAAATTAATGTAGGCTCTCAGTTTGTTGTTCATTTGCCTTACGATTTATAAAAGTAGAAGATTTCTTCTGCTTTTTGTTTGCAATCAGATTATTATAAAGATTTGCAAGATTCCATTTATTAGGTATAATTAGTATGAGAGGGCACATATGAATAAAGAAGACGTAAAATTTATATTAGAGAAGAACGCTAGATTAATTTATTTTGATCGTTCAAGTTCTTTAGAGGATCTGGAAAAAATTAAAGCCTATATGCACTGGTTTAGTCAAGGATATGAATCCTTTAGATTAGCCATTATTTCTAGTGTCATAAAAGACCTTACTACATCCATTCATTATGCTGATGAAGCACTTAATTCTGCCTATGCAAACAACGATGTTTATTTAATCCAGGAAGTCGCCATGTTTAAAGGGGTTATCCTAAGAAGTATTGGTAGTCATGATGAAGCGTTGATGAATTATATTTCTACATTAAAATATGGAGAAAATCCTAGAGCATATAACAATATTGCTGACATTTATTTGATGATTGGTGATTATGAGGAAGCTAAAGTTTTTTTAAAACGTGCAATGGATGCTTTAAGCCAGCATAAGGAACTTTCAACCATTAATGAAAGACTTTTAAATATTGTATATACAAATATGTCCGAAGCTGAATTAAAAAGCAATAATATCGAAGCCGGCATTGAGAGTGCTAAGAAATGTATTGAAATGGCAGTTGGATTACGTGAAGTTTATACCGAAGCATTTGGTTATGCTTTACTGGGTACTGCATATCTCATGTTAGAAGATTATGAAGTCGCAATTTCTCACTTTGATCATTCCATGAGATTATATGACTCCTGTGATCCCTTACAGCAAAATCGTGTTTTTGATTATATAGAAGACAATATTTTTCAAATTGCTAAATGTTACTATCAATGGGGAAAATATGAGGATGCATTAATTTATCTTGATAAACTCATGAATAAAGGTGAAGATCAAAGAGAGCTTGAAATTCAAATTTATGAAGCCCTTGAAAATGAAGAAAAAATCAATGAAGCCTATCGAAGTTATTTTAAATATAGCAGACAAATCAATGCGATTCGTAATAAACGAACCATTGATCATTATAGAACTAAAGTAAAAATCTATGAAACAGAGAAAAAAGCAAATGATTATGAAATCTTGTACAATCATACGAAGTCTGTTTCAAAAATTGGAAGAGATATCATTGCTGCAGAGAAATTAGATGATGTTTTATATTCATTATATAGTCATATTGATGGTATTATGAATTTTAATTCGTTGGCACTAGCTGTAGTTGATGATGAATCTATTATTTACAACTGGGTTATGGAAAACAATAAACGTATGGATACCTTTGTTGTTGATGTAAAAAATAAAAATAGTTTCAGTTCTTGGGTTGTAAGAAATAAGAAGGCAATACGTTTAAACGATGCACTGACCACTTCTGAATTGAAAAAGTATAAAGAAGATGCTGATGTTGCTTTTTACGGTGAAATCATGGGGTCAATGATTTTAAGTCCTATTATTTATGATAATAAAGTATATGGCATTATCAATGTTCAATCACATGCTAGTAATGTCTATTCAGAATATGATCTTGAAGTCATTAATATGCTATCTGCTTTCATTGCTATTGCTATGAAAAACTGGCAAAATACCGCTTTACTAAGAGAAGCCAATGAAAAATTAGAGCATCTTTCTAAAACAGATGCTTTAACAGGTATCAGTAATCGTCATTTTCTTTCAGAAATCGTTGAAAATTTGTTTAAGTACAATGATTCTACAGAAACAATTTCTGTGATTATGATCGATATAGATCATTTTAAGGAGTATAACGACACTTATGGACACATTGATGGTGATCGCTGTTTGATTAAGATTGTAGATGTTTTGAGTTCTTACTTGAACGAAAATGGCAGTCAATTGTTTCGCTATGGTGGCGATGAATTTGCTGCAATCATCCCTAAGTTGAATCATGAAGAAGTTTATGATTTACTTATGAAAACAAGAGCTCAAGTTGAAGATTTAAAGATTCCAAACAAAAACTCCAGTGTATCCGATTATGTCACTTGTACCTTCGGTTTTACAACGGTTACAAAAGGGGAAGTAGGATATCAAAGAGTTTTTTATGTAGCAGATGAAGCTTTGTATGCTGCTAAGGCGAATGGTAAAAATCAAATAATATATAAACCTCATACAAATGATTAAAACCTTCAATTCTGAAGGTTTTTTTGTTTACGGATGAATTTTGATTTGTGTATATTCACTGAAAAAGTTTACATCAAAATTCACTACAAGATCATAAGGAAAGTCTATTTCATGAATGAGAACCATACAGTTGTCAAAGTTACCAACATCCATAGCAATGTGTGCATCACTCCCTAATATTACAGGGACTTCATGTAGCTTGCACAATCTTAAAATCTCAATCGCATTTTCATGTGTGTTTTCACGAGATCCCTCAGGATTGAGAGAAGCATTATTGATTTCAAGTAAAGTTTTTGTTTTCTTGGCTTCAAGTACTACTTTTTCGTAATCTATAGGATATCTTCCATCATCTGGATGTCCAATAATTTTTACTTTTTCAAGTTGCATCACTTGTACAAGAGCGTTTGTATTTTGCGTAATTTCACCTGGAATGAGCACGGGCGGATGTAAACTAGCAATGACATAATCCATTTTTTCAAGAATATAGGGTTTAACATCAATACTACCATTAAAATCCATAATATTGGCTTCAATACCTTTTAAAATACGAACACCTTGCATGATATCTGGTATAACTTTCAGATTTAAAAAATAGAAGGGATGAGGACCACCAGGCATTGAAGAGGCATGATCGGACATACCCATTACCTCGATTCCAGCAGAAAGTGCTCCAATAATGTTTTCTCCCAATGTACTATAAGCATGACCACTTGAAATGGTGTGTGTATGTAAATCCAACTTAGCTTTCATCTTAACCACCTTTCTTATAATTCTATCATAACGCAACTTAAGCTTTTTTTTAAGTTTATTATAAATTGACAGAAAATTAAAAAAGTGATATTATTATATCGTAAACCGATATAACGTTAGTCGTTGCATCAACATTCGATATAGGAGGTGTCATGAAACAAAACTTGTTTTCACCTATAACTGAATCCATGTATTACATTCTTTTATCGTTGAGTGAGCCTTTACATGGTTATGGGATTATTAAAAAGGTTGAAGAAATGAGTCAAGGACGCTTAAAATTAGCACCAGGTACTCTGTATGGTGCATTGACAAACTTGGAAAATAACAAGCTTATTATCAGTGTAGGCGTTGACCCAGAAAATATCCGTAGAAAACTCTATAAAATAACGGATTCAGGTGTAGATCTTATTCAAATAGAAATAAAACGTTTAGAAGAGTTACTTAGGAATGGAAAGAAGGTCTATTATGATTAGTCAACATAAATTATTTTTTGCTTGGAACGAAGATAAAGAAATGGATTACCTTCAAAAAATGGCTAGAAAAGGATATATTTTTCATCATACAAATTTCTTTAACTATTACTTTGAAGAGAAAGAACCAGAATCAATAAATTATGCTGCTGATTTTAAAGGCTTTGATAAGATGCCTGAAGAGGAGTATCTCCAGCTCTTTGAAGATGCAGGATGGACTATGGTTTGTCGATATGGTGCATGGTACTATTTTAAAAATATGGATATGGATGCTTTGTTATATAATGATTATCATTCTGTCCAAAACAAATATAAAAAGTTGCTTTTATTTTTATTAATCGTAGGATTGCCTCTTTATTACCAATTATTTATTTTTCTTCCAAGGATGTCAAATGAAGCATTAACAGGCTTTTTGTTTGGTTTTAGACTCTTTGTTTATTTTATTGTAATTCTACATTTCTCTGCAACTTTAAAAATCTTTAAATTATACTTAAAATTCTCAAAGAATATTCACGAATAATACGGCAGGAATGTCGTATTTTTGCGATTTTTAGATTAAATTGGGTATGTATTTCCTGTAGGATAGGAGGTTCACATGAAAAAGATCTTAATCACAGGGGCAACTGGACAAATAGGAACAGAGCTAACCATGAAACTTAGACAACTCTATGGCTCAGATAATGTCATAGCGACCAACATCAGAAAACATGAAGACAATCCCATTGTTAATGGTGATCCCTTCGAATTATTAGATGTAAGAGATTACAGTCGATTTTTTGAGCTTGCTACAAAGTATAACATTGATACGATTATACATCTTGCAGCATTTTTATCAGCAACAGCAGAGAAGAAACCTTTATTGGCTTGGGATTTGAATATGGGTGGCTTACTAAATGGTTTAGAAGTAGCGAGAGAACTTAATTGTCAATTTTTCACACCTTCCAGTATAGGGGCTTTTGGACCTTCAACTGAAAAAAATAATACACCACAAGATACCATTCAACGACCAAACACGATGTATGGTATCAACAAAGTTGCTGGTGAACTGCTTTGTGATTATTATTACAATAAGTATGGTGTAGACACTAGAGGTTTGAGATTTCCAGGATTAATCTCATCCGTGGCATTGCCAGGAGGAGGTACAACAGACTATGCCGTACATATTTACTATGAAGCATTAATGAATAGAAGTTATACATCTTATCTCAAATCAGATACTTTTATGGATATGATGTATATGCCGGATGCTATTAACAGTATTATCAAACTTATGGAAGCAAATCCAGATCAATTGAAACATCGAAATGCCTATAATGTTTCAGCAATGAGTTTTTCTCCTGAAATGATTGCTAACGCTATTAAAAAGCATATTCCAGATTTTGAAATTCATTATGAAATTGATGAAAAAAGACAAAGTATTGCTGACAGTTGGCCAAATTCAATTGATAGCACTTGTGCAACTGAAGAATGGGGCTTTCATTCTGTATACGATTTAGATCAAATGACACAAGATATGATCATAAAGGTTAAGAAAAAACTAAATTTATAGAATGTGAGGTTTCATGGATTTTAAAAAAATACTTCAAAGTGAAAATATTCATCGCATTTTTATTTTAGGTAGTATTTACACAGGTTTTGAGCTCGTGGGTTTAATTTTGTCGACTCTTGGTGTTTTTGAATCTGATATACGTCTGTATGTATCTATTATTGTTTTATTTCATATTGGCATCATCAGTTTCATCCTTATTCACAAAGAATTTAATATTACAAAGTATCATGATTTTATCACTAATTTATATGTTTTGGTGGTCTTATTATGGAGTGTTGTCTTGACCACTTTAGTTTATATTAAAAATCGTGATATTACAGTAATTGTCTTGGTATTGCTTATCACTTCTACTTTTATCATAATTGATTATAAAATTTATGGTGTCTTTCTAACACTGTCATATATGTTATATGCATGGTTAACTTATCATGCAATTGCACAAACTGAATTAGCCTTTGAACTTTTATTTAAAGGAATTATTTTTTATGGTCTAGCCTATACCATGAATCGATATAATTATCATAATCGATTAAAAATATATGAAACAAATGAAACATTGATAGAAAAAAATCTTGATTTACTCGAACAATCCAAAAGAGATTCCCTATCGGGACTGTACAACAATGCCTACATTTATAATCACTTGGAGGAACTCATTTCGATTTCAGCTCAAGCATATATAGCCGTATTAATGTTGGATTTAGACAATTTTAAGAATATCAATGATGCATATGGTCATTTATTTGGTGATCAAGTCATCAAGAAAGTTTCCGAGCAACTGATTAAATCCACAGGACCTGAGGATGTTTTAGGTAGATATGGTGGTGAAGAATTTATTGTCATTATAAAAGAGGGCAATGTTGATCATACGATGATGATTGCTGAAGCAATTCGTATTAACATAGAGCAGATGAAATTTGATATTCCTGTGAAAGTGACTATTAGTATAGGGATAGCACTTAATAATGGGGATGATGCAAAATCACTTATTAAAAAAGCTGATGAACAACTTTATAGAGCAAAAGCATTAGGAAAAAACAGAGTTTCAAAAGAGGAGGAAATATGAACAGATCAATAAATACCATTCGAGTATTAGCAGCAGAAGCTGTAGAAAAAGCGAATTCAGGTCATCCAGGATTACCTCTTGGTGCAGCGACTATGGCATTTGTTTTATGGGACAAGGTCATGAAACATAGTCCAAAATCACCAACTTGGTTTGATCGAGACCGGTTTGTCTTATCAGCGGGACATGGTTCAGCTTTAATTTACAGTTTACTTCATCTTTATGATTATGGTCTATCAATGGAAGATTTAAAATCATTTAGACAATTGAACTCAAAGACACCTGGACATCCAGAATATGGACATACCATTGGTGTTGAAACCACGACAGGACCATTGGGTCAAGGATTTGCAAATGCCGTAGGTATGGCAATGGCAGAAAGATATATAGCAGCAGCTTTTAATAAACCAAATTTTGACTTAATCGATCATTATACCTATACCATAGTAGGTGATGGTTGCTTAATGGAAGGCATCTCTTATGAGGCTGCTTCTCTAGCAGGGAAATTACAATTGAATAAATTAATTGCATTATATGATAGTAATAAAATAACCATAGAAGGTAGTACTGACTTGGCTTTCACTGAAAATGTGAAGGAGCGTTTTAAAGCGATGCATTGGGAAGTTTTAGAAGTGGAAGATGGAAATGATGAGAAAACCATTGAAGAAATGTTGCGTTTAGCAAAACTCTCGAAGCAACCTTCCTTAATTATTGTTAAAACGGTTATTGGTTATGGTGCACCTGGTAAAGCAGGGTCTCATGATGTACATGGTTCACCTCTTGGAAAAGAAACCATTGATGCAATGAAAAAGAATTTTGGCTGGCCAGAAGATGATTTCTTTGTACCGGATGATGTCAAACAGCATTATGTAAGTTCAAGAAATCGCTTAAATATTTATGTAGATGAATGGGAAGAATTATTTAAATCTTATTCTGAAATTTATCCAGAAGATGCTTCAAAGATGAAGGATTGGATTTCAGGTAAACTGAATTTGTTAGATTTAGATCAACTTAAAACAACTGAAAAAACAACTGCTACAAGATCCGCTTCTGGTGATGCTATTAATGCTATTTCTAAATTAAATGAAAACTTTATAGGTGGCTCTGCGGATTTAGCACCTTCCAATAAAACCAATATCAATGGTGGCGGTAGTTTTGGGTTTGAAACACCATTGGGGAAAAATATTCACTTCGGTGTTAGAGAACATGCTATGGGTGCTATTTTGAATGGTTTGACATTACATGGCGGTCTCAAGGTTTTTGGAGGAACTTTCCTAGTCTTTTCAGATTATATGAAACCGACCATTCGACTTGCAGCTTTAATGAATATCAATACAACCTTTGTTTTTACACATGATTCCATTGGTGTCGGTGAAGATGGTCCTACCCATCAACCTATTGAACATTTGACTATGCTTAGAAGCATTCCTAATATGACCGTCTATCGACCAGCAGATTATTTTGAAACTCTGGTTTGCTGGCAATCTGCGTTGTTAAATCAAGGTCCGGCTGCAATTATTGCCACTAGACAGAATTTAAAGATTATAAATAGCAGCACTGAAGCTTTAAAAGGTGGTTATATTGTTAAACCTGAATCCAATCAATTAGATGGTATTCTCATTGCAACAGGTTCAGAAGTTAATTTGGCTTTGGAAGCTGCAGAAGCATTAAAAGCAGAAAATATTGATATTAGAGTCGTTAGTATGCCAAGTTTAGAAATATTTGAAAAACAATCAAAAGCTTATCAAGATGAAATCCTGCCAAAGGCTAAAACCATTGCCATTGAAGCGGGTTCACCGTATATGTGGTATAAATATACACCTTATGTTGTTGGAATGACGAGTTTCGGGGCATCAGCACCAGCAGAAGAACTGTTTGAATCCTTCAATTTTACAAAAGAGCATATTGTTAACTTGTTTAAAAGCATTTAGTTTTCTAAATGCTTTTTCTCTTGACAAGGTTTTCCTCATAGGTTATTATGTGAAATATAGCTGATATATCACATGAATATTAGAGGAGGTTAACATGATTGAAGTTAGATGGCATGGTAGAGGTGGACAAGGTAGTTTCACAATCGCTAGGCTTCTTGGAATGGCAGCGTCTGTTCATGGAAACGCATATGCTCAAGCATTTCCATCATTTGGACCAGAAAGACGTGGCGCGCCTGTATTGGGTTTTACACGAATAGATGAAAATAAAATTACAGACAGAAGTGAAGTAGATGCTTGTGATTATGTCGTCGTTTTAGACGAAACTTTATGGGGTGATAATGTTTTAAATGGTTTAAAACCCAATGGTATTGTTTTGATCAATACAGAAACCCCTGAAAAATATAAAATCGACAATGTAAATATCATTGCTTTAGATGCAACTTCGTTGGCTCTTGAATATTTGGGAAGACCAATTACTAATACTGCGATGATGGGTGCTTTAGTGGCTGCAGGAGATTTTATTCAACTTGAATCTTGTAACAATGCCATTAGAGAGTCTATGAAAGAAAACATAGCCAATAAGAATATTGCTTTAATGGCTAAAGCATACGAAATGATTAAGGAGGGCAAATGAATAGACCAAAATTAAAACAATGGCAGGAACCCGTAAATATTGATGCATATCCTGTTGGTTCTACTTGTCCTAGTGATCATTTGACATCGATTAATGCAGGATGGAGAACTTATAGACCTGTTATTGATACAGATAAATGTGTAATGTGCTTAAGATGCTTTTTATTATGTCCTGATGGTGTTATTGATAAGTCAGGTGAGAAATTAGTCATTGATTATGATTATTGTAAAGGTTGTGGCATTTGTGCTCACGAATGTAAACCGGGTTGTATTGAAATGGTAAAGGAGGAGAAATAATGCGCAAATTTATTTCAGGAAATGACGCAGTTGCTGAAGGTGTTCGGTTAGCAAGACCACATGTTATTTCCGCATATCCAATTACACCTCAAACCATTGCTGTTGAAAGATTGTCAGAAATGGTTGAGGATGGGTCTTTAAAAGCAGAATATATGCACGTAGAATCTGAACACAGTGCCATGGCTGCAGCTATGGGTGTTAGTTCTGTAGGTGCGAGAGCTTTTACCGCAACTTCTTCACAAGGTTTACTTTATATGGCTGAGTGTTTACCATACGCTAGTGGTGCGAGAATGCCAATTGTTATGATGAATGCCAACCGTGCGATTGCAACACCTTGGAATATTTATGGGGATCAAATGGATTCCATGTTTCTATTAAACTCTGGTTGGATTCAAGTTTATGTTGAAGATGCTCAAGAGGCACTTGATATGATGATTCAAGCTTATAAAATTGCAGAACATCCACAGGTATTAGCCCCAATGATGGTCAATCTGGATGGATTTGTATTAACACATACTTATGAGTTAGTAGAAATTCCTGAACAAGATAAAGTAGATGCATTTCTACCACCAATTCAAATGTCTAAGCAAGTTATGGCTTTAGATGACCCAAAGAGTTTATGTATTTCTGCTGGTAATGATTTCAATATGGAATTTAAAATCAAGCAGGAGAGGGATTTACAAAATTCGGTTTCTGTCATTGAATCGGTTGATCACGAATTCCATGAAGCTTTTGGTAGAAAATATCATGGTATGATGGAATGCTATAAAACAGAAGATGCTGATGTTGTTTTAATTACTACAGGTAGTATTACAGGTACGACTCGAATTGTTGTTGATCAAATGAGAGCTGAAGGTAAAAAAGTGGGACTTTTAAAACTCAGATATTTGAGACCTTTCCCAGCTGAACAATTGCGCATTGCATTAAGAGATGTAAAGCATGTAGGTGTCCTTGATAAAAACATTTCTTTTGGATATGAGGGCACAATTTTTACAAATGTGAATTCTGCATTATCCTCTCTTGACACAGTACCTAAAACGACCAATTACATCGGTGGTTTAGGTGGTCGTGACATCACAAAAGGCAATATTGAAGAAGCTTTTGAACAAATGATGTCTTCAGATCATCATGATAAAATTCAGTATATGAATGTGAGGTGTGAACAATGATCAAACATAATGCTAGAAATTTAACTAACGAAGAATTTTTTTATGGCCATAAAGCTTGTGGTGGTTGCGGTGAAAGTTTGGCAGTTCGTTTAACTATGAAGATTTTAGGTGAACGTACATTTGCAGCACTTCCAGCAGGTTGTATGTCTGCCGTTTCATTTATCTATCCCAATATGGCTTTTACAACAAATGCAATCATTACACCTTTCGCTTCGACTGGTGCAGTAGCTTCTGGTATGGCAGCAGGTTTGAAGGCTTTGGGTATTGAAAATACACAAACTGTTGGTTTTGCAGGTGATGGTGGTACTGCTGATATCGGTTTGCAAGCTTTATCAGGTGCAATAGATCGAAATGACGACATTATTTACATCTGTAATGATAATGAAGCTTATATGAATACTGGTATTCAAAAAAGTGGTTTGACACCATATGGGACAAAAACTACAACGTCTCCTGCAGGTAAAAATCTACCTGGATCCATCACTATGAAGAAGAATATGTTTGAAATCGTTGCAGCCCATGGTATCCAATATGCTGCTACTGCAAGTGTTGGTTATCCAGAAGATTTAATGGCTAAAATTGAGAAAGCTAAAAATACAAAAGGGACATCTTATGTTCATATATTCGCACCTTGTCCAACGGGTTGGGGCCACGGCTCAGAAGTAACTATTGAATTGGCAAAGCAAGCAGTTGATTCAGGTTTGTGGTACTTGGCAGAATTTGAGAATGGTGAGTTTATATTAAACAAAAATCCAAAGGAATTTGCATCCGTTGAAAATTATTTAATGGCACAAAGCAGATTTAAACATCTGAAGGAAGAAGACATTGAAGTGATTAAAAATCATAGAGATGCTAAATGGGCTAAAATGCGAAAAGACTGGCAACAAAAATAAAATGGTGACCATTTCCATGGCTGATATTATGTTGTATAATGTATCTATTATATAAATGAAAGGACGACCTAATGAATCTACCTATTAATATGAGTATCTATAAAGAATTAGAACGTCGCATCATTGATATGGAATATCAGCCTGGTGATGCCATTAATGAAAAAGAACTCATTGAAGAGTTTGGTGTCTCAAGAACACCAATACGCGAAGCCATTTTAAAATTGTCTGAGAAGGGTTTATTGGATTTAAAACCTCGAGTCGGTACTTTTGTTACTCAAGTGGATCTTCAATCCGTTAAGCACGCTTATGAAGTTAAAAAGAATTTGGAAGGACTTGCTGCTGAATTAGCTGCACAAAGAGCTACATCAGCACAGATTAATGAGTTGTATGAAATTATCAATAGATTTGAAAATTATGACATCGTTGATGATTATAAAGCATGTATTAAAGATGATCAAAGGTTCCATCGTGTCGTTAGAGAAGCATCCAATAATCCTATGTTAATTGAAATGCTGGAGGAACTGAATATTAAGACGGCACGATTTTTACAGTACATCAATTATGTTTTAGAGGATGTGAACTGGTTTAAAGCTTCTTTGACCCATATGGCTTCAGCAATTAAAGCCCATGATAAAGAAAAGGCCAGAATGACTACTGAAGAGCATACTCAGGAATTTTTAGATCAGATGTCAAGACGTTTTTTCGGAAGAGCATAATTTTGCTCTCCTTGACGGGAAAACGTTTTTTTGGTATATTCATAGTATACGTGTGATATATCAACAGTATTATTAAAGGGGACTATTATGGCTAGATATTCAAAAAGAATGGAAAAAATTAAAGCATCAGAAATTAGAGAGATTTTAAAATTAACTCAAATACCTGGTATTATATCATTTGCAGGTGGTTTACCTGCACCTGAATTATTTCCATTGGAAAAAATGGAAGCTGTAGCAAAAAAAGTGATCCATAACGACGGTAGAGATGCCTTACAGTATTCAACAACTGAAGGTTTCTTACCATTAAGAGAACATATTGTTAAACGCATGGAGAAGATGCAAATTAAAACAAAAGCTGAAAATATTTTAATTACAAGTGGTTCACAACAAGGCTTAGATTTTTCCGGAAAAATCTTTTTAGATCCAGGTGACATTGTAATTTGTGAAAGTCCTAGTTATTTAGGTGCAATCAATGCTTTCAAAGCTTATCAATGTGAATTCAGAGAAGTTGAAACAGACGAAAAAGGTATGATTATGTCTGAACTTGAAAAAACGATTCAAGAAAACCCAAATGCAAAGTTTATCTATGTTATTCCAGATTTTCAAAATCCATCAGGTAGAACATGGAGCTTGGAACGTAGACAAAGATTAATTGAATTAGCAAATCAGTATGATTTAATTGTTATTGAAGATAATCCATATGGTGAATTAAGATATGAAGGTGAACATTTACCTGCAGTAAAATCTTTAGATACTGAGGGTAGAGTTGTTTATTTAGGCACATTCTCAAAAACATTTGCACCTGGCTTGAGAATTGGTTGGGTATGTGGCGAAGGTGAAGTCCACAATAAGTATATTCTTGTTAAACAAGGTGCTGATTTACAAACCAGTACGATCAGTCAGAGGGAATTAAGTGCATTCTTAGATGATTATTCTTTAGATGATCACATTGAAACCATTATTGAAGTATATAAAAATCGTCGTAATTTGATGCTTGAAACCATGAAAAAAGCATTCCCAGCAGATGCTAAGTATACAGTACCTGAAGGTGGACTTTTCATTTGGGTTGAATTACCTAAGGCAATAAATACGACTGAATTAATGAAGACTGCTGTTGAGCATAAAGTTGCTTATGTACCTGGTGCATCATTCTTTCCAAATAGTGATACAAAAAACACAATGCGTTTAAATTTCTCGAATATGAATGAAGAGAATATAGTTATTGGTATTGAAAGACTTGGTCAACTTTTAAATGAAGCTTTAAAATAATATTTAAACAAAATGACTCTTTTTTAAAGAGTCATTTTATTTTATATGGATTTAATGTTAAAATAAGGCTATCAGATAAATAAAGGGGAACAAATGAAAAGTAAAATTAATCAAAATGGAAAACGAGTGAACAGTTATTATGAAGGTTATGTTTTATATGACCTTGACTTAAATGAAGAGTACTTTAAAAAAAGCCTAAACGAAATGATACATATCCACGATGTATTTCATTTTAATTTAGAAGATTTATCTATTAACGAAAGAACTTTCGAATACAAAAGTATACATGCTTTAGATCAACTGAGTTTTAAAGGTAAATTAGATGGCATAAAAACACCAATCAATGAGCCTGCTAATTTTCAACTGATTTATTTTAACAATAATCTTCGAGGTTTTTATTATCAGCTCAATCGATTATTATTTGATGAGAGTAGTATTAAGAAGTTTATTCTTGGATTGGAAAAGGAATATTTTATTGGTAAATACAAGCAAACGGGGTCATCCTATGATAGCTGGTTAAGTAAAGAAGGCATAAATCTAAATAAAGCAATGCTTTCAGGTAAACATCAAGCTTTACACAAAACAGTTTCCTTCGATGAAAATTTGACCAAACGCATTCGTCAATACGCTGATGAGGAAGGCATTACCTTAATTCAGTTCTTTACAGGTGTTTTAGGTATTTATTATAAAATGTGTCAACATAAGGACCTAAACTTTAAAACCAATATTTTCGATGAAGATCTTTCTGTTATTGGTAATTTAGAAGTTAAAGAATCTTTTGGATTAAGTCGTAATCCGGAATTAACCCTTAAGGAATTTCTTAAAAGAGATTGGAAATCACTTCAAAAAAGAAGTCCAATCGCCATTATTTTAGAAGACCGATATAGCGATATTAAGGGAAATCATTATATTCTTCCTTCAAAGGAGATTAAGGAAGATATTGAATTTAGAATAAGGGAATTCGATTGGGAATTGGAATTATTTATAACTTTTAAAAAATATGCTTTCAAAAAAGATGAAATATTCTTTATGCTCAATAAAATAAGAATGATTGTTTTTGAAGTCTTAGAAAATAGTTCCAAAAAGTTATCAGAAGTTGATTTGGTTACCAAAAGAGAAAAAGAACTAGCATATCAGTTTACGGATTTAAATCCTTTACGTCCTGCTAAATCCATTTCTGAATATTTTAATCAATTAAAGGATAACCAACTGATCATGGAAAACAACCAAAATTATCAGGTTTTGGATCTTAAGAAGAAAATTGAAAAGCTCAAGAAAACAATTCGTACTCTGAAACCTTATCAACTTGTCTCATTGGAAAGTGATTCTATGATTGATCAGTTGGCATGTTTCATAGCTTGTGATCAGCTATCCCTTACTTTCAGTTTAAATAAAGAAGGTAATATAATAAAGAAAAAAATGTTGGGGTATAAAATTACCCATCAAGATGCTAAAACCTATCATAATATTTCGTATTTAAGTCGTAGTTTAGTACAAAAAGAAGGTTATCAGTATTATTTGAAAAATTATATGACTACCATAGGTCTTGATACATCCGATGTAATTGTTACCAATAGATTCTATGGACATTTAGTACCATGTTTCTTATCTGGAGCAAAGGTAGTTATTGGAAATGAAAATTTAATTCAAGAACATAAAGCAACCTATGGTAATATTGGAAATGACATCGAAAATTATCCAACGCTTAAAAAGGCATTTGTAAAGGAGCCAATTCATTATAAAGGTGCGTGTCAATTATTCATTGGATTTGAATCCGATGAGGCGATTCCATATTATGCGATGGGTGAAGTTTCATTTGGCAAAATTCAAAACCTTCAACCTGTGGAAGGTATTGGTCTTATTATGTTAAACAAGAATCATAACATCACTCAGGTTGGTGAAAGGGGTAATGTCTATATCTTTGGTCCTGGTGTAACAAACACTTCCAATGCTCTTGTACTGCCAGAGGTAGATGCTTCAAACATCGTTATGACTTCCCATAGTGGTAAGTTAATGTTTGATGGTCAATTGAAATTATATTAAGGCTTTTTTAAAATTCGATAAAGAAATTTATTTTTCTTTATCTTTTTTTTGAAGAATAGATGGTACATTTTATTTTAATTGGGTAAGATTGGTATAATGAAGAGATAGGAGAATTATATGAAAATTGTAAAAAAAGTATTTAAGGCAGCACTTTTAATTGCCAGCATCGCTGGTGTACTCAAGTTACTTTGTGAATTATGTAAAATCGATGGTAGAGCTGAGAAATACAATCAGAAGGTAAAATTTACAGGTAAACAATTTACTTATGAAAATGAACCCTTTGAAAAGGATTCTATCGCTGCAAGCTTTTCAGGGGTAGAAGTGAATTTTGAGAAAGCAACAATGCAAAACAAAACTGCATTACTAGATATCTTCGGAAGATTTTCTGGTATTGAGGTTAAAGTACCTGATTATTGGCATGTGCAAATGGATGGTGTTCAAGCAAGCTCGAGTATTGAAAATAACACCATTGATAACAGTGAAAACGAAGAAGCACCTCTTCTGAACATTCATTACGATTTGAAATTCTGTGGTCTTGAAGTTGCTAATGTCGAACCCGATGAAGTGCTTGAAGAAACCGTCGAAGAGGAACCAGACAAAGATATGGATGAAGACGAATTTGATAATCTTGAAGAGGATTTGAAAATAGAAGTCATTGAAGAAACTTACGAATAGACTTTTAAGTCTATTCTTTTTCGATTAGCAATATATTTTGGGGTGATATGATGAAAAAGATAATAATTTTGTTACTGATTCTTTCAAGTTTTCTTGTAATAGGTTGTAAGAAAAAAGACAATGATACATCTGTAGTGGACAATAAAACTACAGATCTCATTGAAGAAAGTTTAAACAATAATGAACTTGCACAAAACAATATTGAGGAGGATCAATTTACAATTGAAGCCTCAAAAGCCATGTGGACCTTTGAGGAAAAACCTATTGGTGAATGGCCGGAGAAGATCCCTTATATCAATCCTTTCTATAGTTTTAGTGCCTATGATGAAGTAGAATATCTTTCACAATCTGAATTGTATATTTCTTATGTAGATCCATTAGGCGTTTTATTTGATGAGGTTTACTACGGGGAAATGTGGACCCTGTTGTTACCAGTCAATGCATCCTATGATGAAGTGGAAAATATGCAACTGCTCTATGACTTTTCTGATTATCTTGAGAGGATCGATGGGAAAATAATTGGGCGATATGGGAATTCTCTCGCTTTCCAAGCGTTGGAAGGAGATGTTTTATGGTTTGGAAGTTTATTTTACGAAGAGGACTACTTTACCTTAAATGTCATCAAGGCAAATATGATCTTTCCGGGAGAAAAAATAACGATTTCTGAAGAAAATTTAATAGATGGTCATTATTATGCAATCTCAATTTTAGAAGGGAATGTTTATTATTCTCTTTTAGCAGAAAAGGCATATGGAGACGCTTTAATATCCTTGGTTACTGATCATTCTTATGGTCAGTATCGAAGAGCATTTAATCAAACCATTGATTATGTAGAAGAATTTGGTGAAACGTTGTATATGGATAGTTTGCCTTATGACACAGGCATCATGCAATGGGATATTGAATTTTATGATGACTACCCAGAAGAATTAAACTTAACTTTACTGGAATCAGGCATAATTCCAGAGGTTCAATACGGTGAAGCAATGGGGGCTATTAAGGTTAGTGCAGAATATGTACAAGAAATAACAATAGAGCCAACAGCTGGTGATTATTTATCATTAGATCATGCGGAGTTCTATGGGGATTTAACTGCTTTAGATGTAACACCTGATGGAGACTTTATTGTCTATGTACCTGCAGGACTTTGGGACGTTAATATTACACCAAAAGGTGATGCCCTTGTATCTGTATATTCGACAACGATGGTACCTGTAAATTCCGGACAAATGACTGAAGTTATTATTCCACCAAATGTTTCCAAAAAACTTCAAATGTCTTCAGGATACACAGAACTAGGTTTGGAAATAAAAGACATTGAAGAATTAAATAACAAAATTTCAATGCGATTTACAATTCTAGATAATAAAACCAAAGAGGTCATTCCAAATTTATTAAATACGGTTGTATATGAAGGTGGTTATGAGGCAACAATTCTTGAAGTTAAGCCCGTTGAAACGCCAGCCGAAGTCGTTTTGTTATTAGATTCTTCAGGCTCAATGAAAGGACAAATGACTCAAACTTTAGATGCCGCAAAGGCATTTGTTCAACAATTACCTGAGGATACCATTGTACATCTTGTTGATTTTGATTCCAAGCCAAAACTCTTGGAAGGTACAACGAAAGAAACCGTTTTGAAGAACTTGTCACAGATTACAGTCGGAGGCGCGACAACACTTCATGATGCGGTATTATTGGGATTAGATTTATTGGAAAACGCTGAAAGACCAAATCTTATTTTGTTTACAGATGGTTTTGATGCCAATCTCAATGACACTGACAGGGGATCAGAAGCTACATTTGAAGAAATGATGGATCGTGTCAAGGAAAATAACATTTCCATTTATACGATTGGGTTCGGTTTAAATCATGATGTCAATACCCTTGATAAGTTAGCATCTGCCACAGGAGGTGTGTATTATCCTGCCAATGATCAAAATGCACTTTCAAATGTTTTTGATGCAATAAACGAAAAAATAATCAATACTTACGATTTAACATACGAACGACCAATGGTTCAATCTAAATCAGATATTCCTGTTGTTTCTGTGGTTATTGATACCAGTGGATCAATGAATGAAAGTACAGCTGATGGTTCATATAGGTTGTTAAAAGTGAAGCAACTCTTTCATGACTTTTTTGTCAATATGTCTGTTGATGCACAGTTTCAATTAACGGAATTTAATGATGAAACGAGCATTGTACAATCCTTGACAACTAAAAAACCATTAATGCTTAGAGCTTTGGCGAATCTACAAGCTGGCGGTGGAACAGACATTGAAGGGTCAGTTGAAGCGGCTTATAGAACTATGAAGTATCTCCCTGCCTCTAAAAAAGTCATTATTTATATTACAGATGCAGCATTGGGCACAAGAGATTCAGAAGATGCATTTAAAAACCTTCTTGGTCAAATCTCTGAAAGTGATATCAGTGTCCTTTGGGTTGGCCTTGGTGTTGAAGATGCAGAGGAAGATTTTATTTTAGCTGCGGAATTAAGTGGCGGAAGTTATGTGATCAGTGAAGATTCAGCGCTTTTAGAAGACGAATTAAATAGACTTTTAAATAGAGTGATTGAAGCACCAAAATCAGAATTGGTGAATGTATTTTTATCTGTAGAAAAAGAAAACGATTTAGGTGTGAGAGAAGTCTTTAGTACAAGTCGATTAGCTGAGTTAAGTCCGAAGAGAACAACGGATGAAATAGTTTTATCAGAAACAATTCAATATAGATTTACAGATTTTGTTAAACAATATGATGGAACAACCGCAACTAAAATATCATCGTCATCATTGCCAATTAGTGAAGTTATTATATCTAATAGAATGGTAGCAGATGGCAAAGGACAAAACAAAGCCTGCGAAGTTTCTGTTAATGAGCTCTATTTTATTGATAAACTCAATGGTGTTGCTGCACCTGATGGCTATCAGTTTATGGCTTTAGACATAGAAATGAAAAATATTCTTCCAGAGCAAGAGGTCATGGTATATCCAGATGGCTCTGGACATCCTTCAAGTTGGGTCAGTGGTGGTGCAAAGGGCAAATTGGAAATGAAAAAAATTGCTTATCAAATTCCAAATTTTATTTCTCATTTGTACTTAACCTTTAACAATAAAGATACAGTACCTGCATCTACAGCCACATGGCTCATGGGCGAACCTATTGTTTCACCTGGAAATTACACCATAACAATTTTACCTGATTCAAGTGTCAAAGGATTAGTTACATTTTTAATTCCTGATGATGTCATGAATCAAACTGCTTTACACTTCTATGACACCAATTATGGTCACATACACGTCCCAATAGTGGGTGAAGTAGATATTCCATTTGAACTTGAAAATATGCCAACAACTGTTGCAACAAACTTAACGGATACATTTGGCCTCAGTATATCTGAAAGAACTTTATTAAATGAGATTGGTGATGTAAAACTGGAAGATAAAAGTGTATTTGCTTTACTCAAGGGCAATTTTACATCAAGTGTTCAAGCTTTACTGGATATAGATCCATCTGAAAGAATGAGTATGCGAATAAAAACGGAGAATGGCGACTTTTATATACCAGTTTCTCCATTAACGGTTTTAAATCCAGGAGGTTTTTATCAGCCAAGAATGATGGCTCCTGGTGCTCAAAACTATGTCAATATGGTTTTCCATATGCCTGAAATTTTAGCACCATACACAAGCGAATTGTTCATTGACTTGTATGATGAAGATAAAGTAATTCCAATAGAAAATCATAAAGTCATGACAACAACCTATCAATCGAAGTTTGAACATGAATATTTCAATTTATATCTTAATGATGTCTTTGAAATACAGGAACTTGGTAATTATGACAATAGAATGATTGTTGTCGATATAACGGTTGAAGACATCAAAGATAGTTTTGCAACCAGTGGTATTTCAAGCATGCTAATGGTAGCACCGGATAATGTAGAAGAAGCAAATAGTGTTGGCTTATCAACCTTTGGTAATAATACCAACTTGCCATACACACCTTACAGTGAAGAAACTGGTCATATCATTTTAGGCTTTACAGATGAAACGGTTGTTTATGATGGCACATCAAGAAGAGGTTTTATTATTTACGAAATTCCAAAAGAAACAGGTAGCTGGCATTTGTATTCACCGGAGTTTGAAGCCTATAATCAACCAGTGACCAAAACAAAGCAAAGCTCTGATTTCTTGATGACTAATGTAGATTATATTGATAATTCAACTTTTGAAGAAGAGCTTTCAGACGCAATAAATGAAATGGTCACAAGGTATGCTTTGTTACATCCAGAAGATGATGAATCTTTAAATCAAAAATTAGGATTGGATGAAACCTCGAGTCAAGAGGATATAGCGACTCCAATGTTGAGTACCTATGGCAATCAAATATTGTCATCTATTAAGGATCTTGATGATTTGTTTAAAGTTATGAAAGCTATTGACGTTATTCCTTCCAATGGTTTGCAAGAGCCTTTTGAATACAATTTAAGCCCAGAAGCTTTGGTCATTCAAAATTATGGAACAGAACAAGACCTGGCACATTTGGCCTATACGCAATTGGCAAAATTAGGATACGCACCAAAATTGCAAGTTTTACATTTAACACCAAGAGGCAAAGAAATCTTTGAAAAAATAGCGCATCAACCTTTGAGCGTTGATGTCGTACCTGGTGTTCGTTACAATGACGGAAAAGATCATTTGTTAATCTTGCCATTCTGCGTCTTAATGGAAGATATTGATGATCTAGTTGTTATGGATGTTGCAGGTGAAACAGAATATGGTTCCACTGAAATATGTATGGATGTTACCCTGTATGGTGAATATACAGAACACAGTATGACGCAGCAGTTCAGTGATATGGGTGATGCATTGTCAGGTGAAACTGAAATGGATCATATGGTTGAAGTTCCAATTTACTATGGTTATTTGCCAATGTCTACATTAAGTCTAGATGCAATAGATTTTGGTGTAGGTGTTAATGGTAGTCAAGCGCGTTTTTATATGAATACTGCTGACGGTGAAATATTAGGTGACGAAATTATAAATCCAGATTATTATGATTTTAAAAAAATTAAAATCGAATTTATTTTATTGGATGGCACGGTTTATACCTATGAGGCAGATTACAATGAGGGTATGTCTGTGGATCAGTTGTTTATGACGGCTTCCATTAACGCACCTGATCTGAATTCAATTGCAGGAGATGAATTGATGAAGGAATGGTCGTCCTTGTATGACAAAATCTCAAATCCATCCACTTATACGGCTTTGAGATGGTATGATAGGAGTATGCTCAACCAATTCCATTATCAACAACAGCAGTTCAATCAACTAGCAGCACAACAATTAGACTTAAAAATTGGTCACATCAATAAACCTAAAATAATCATCGTTACCAATCGTCTAGTTGAAGACCAATTCTATACTTCCATAGATTTACTACAAGCCTTTGATGAAGTTTTCATAGGAGAGGATTCTAATATTAAAGCCTTTAACATTATGGCTGGTATGTATGCGAGTACCCTTGAACAAGAAGTTATGCATCATGGAACAGGTTTGGAAGGCATTTGGTCTAAGCTACCAGAAGGATCAGAATTATACGTGTTGGAACCTTATATAACTGAAGAAGTTGCAGAATTATTAAGAGCTAAACACTACCCAGAAGAACTTATTGCGTATTTTAGAGAATTAAATGCCTATGTTATTATTCCTGATCAACCAGCAATCATCAACGGATACAAGCGATATGCATGGTTAGAAGGTCATCCGGATACTTATGAAGTTATTGCTGTCTTAGATGATTTTACCCATGGTGCAGGTGTGGAAGCGACAATAATTGATACCATAAAAGGAGCAGGACAATTTGCTTTAGGCGCATTCAAAGGTGTTGAAACCTCTCTCTGGTCTGTTGCCGCCTTTTCGTTAGAGGAAAGTGATTATAAAATTATTCTTGAAAAAGCAAAAGCATTTGCACTGGGATTGGCAGATAATTTTGGTGTGAAATTTGGTGATAATGTTTCTGGTTCTATTGGTGGAACTATATCAGCATCCCAAAGTGTCGGCCCAGTTAATTTTACATTTGATGGAAAATTTGATGCAAAACAAGGTGTTTTAGGGTATACTGAAGGCTATATAGAAGGTGTAAAACTTTATTTTGATATTGCTAAATAGGAGAAATGTGTGTTTATATCAACTGAATTAATCCGTTATCTACAAGGAGAATCGAATATGGCAATTGTAATTGATGGCATCATTGGCGCAGGCAAAACAACTGTTGGTCAGATTATAAGTGAAGCTTATCATATACCTTTTTATGAAGAATTGAAAAGTAAAACTGAAAATAATCTTGCTCAGCGAATGCTTGATCAGTTCTATCATGATCAAAATAGGTGGAGTGCCATCATTCAGGTGATGTTCCTTAACGAAAGGTTTAAGGATTTAAAAGCAGTAGAGCATTTAAAAACTCAAGCCTTATTCGATCGCTCAATTTACGGAGATGAAGTGTTTGCCCGTACAATCAATGATCGTGGACAAATGTCAGATGACGAATTCGACATTTATTTGAGCTTACTAAAAAATATGCTTGAACATATTCATCCACCGGAATTATTAATCTATTTAGATGTTTCTGTTGATAAAGCACTAAGTCGTATCAAAAAAAGAAGCCGTTCAACGGAAGCGTCCACTATTCCCAGAGATTATATGGTGGATTTGAAAAAGCATTATGAAGCCTGGTTTAACGCCTTTGATTTATGCCCTAAAGTAAGATTAAATTTAGAGGGATCCTTTGATGCAACTGAAGAGCACTTTGATCCAGAACTTAAAGAGAAAATTTTAGAACTCGTCAAACCTTATATTTACTAAAGATTAAAGGAGTCAAAAATGGTTGAAGTCATTTTAATTGGAGCAGGAGACAGAGGTAAAGATCGTTATGGTGCCTATATAGAAAACCATGATCACATTAGAATTATTGCAGTAGCAGAACCTAATCCGATGAAAAGGGAAGCTGTAATGAAAAAACATGGAATTTCAGAGGAAATGGGTTTTGAAAGTTGGGAGCCTTTACTGGAAAAAGAAAAATTTGCAGATGGCGTAATTATTGCAACCTCTGATGCAGATCACTATTTACCAACCTTGGAAGCTTTAAAAAAGGATTACCATGTCTTATTGGAAAAGCCGATGTCAAATCGTATTGAAGAGTCTATTGCTATTGCAGAAGCAGAAAAGAAATCAAAAGGTCAAGTTTTAGTTTGTCATGTACTTAGATATACGCCTTTATACCAAAAGCTCAAAGCTTTAGTAAGTGAAGGTAAAATCGGGAAGCTTCAATCCATTCAACATAATGAAAATATTGGATATTATCACTTTGCACACAGTTTTGTAAGAGGTAATTGGAGAAATACAACTGAAAGTAGTCCTTTAATTTTAGCAAAATCTTGTCATGATATGGATATTTTATATTGGTTAGCAGATAGCCCTTGTAAAAGTATTCAATCCTTTGGACATTTATCACATTTTCATAAAGGAAATTCCAAAGGCTTTGAACGATGCTCTGAGTGTGCCTATACTGACAGTTGTCCTTTCGCAACAAAGAAAATCTATACAACACTAAATATGTGGCCAACCTCTACTATTACACCGGATCAAACCCCTGATGGTGTTCATCATGCACTTATGAATGGGCCATATGGGCGATGTGTCTATCACTGTGACAATGATGTTGTTGATCATCAAGTAACGACGATGTGTTTTGAGAATCAGGTCACTGCAACTTTTAACTTATGTGCATTTACAAATGATATTTCAAGAACAATAAAACTGATGGGTTCAGAAGGCACCATAAAAGTAAAAGATGCAAAAAACGAAATTATTTTGCAGAGGTTTAATGAACCTGCTGAGATCATCATTCCAGATGTTGTTCAAGGTGGACATGGTGGTGGTGATGTTGGTATTATGAATGCTTTTTCTCAGTTGCTTATGGGTAAAAAGAATCAATCCTTAACCAATGGTGAAACTTCTTTAATGTCACACTTAATGAGTTGTGCTGCTGAAACCAGTCGACTAAAGCATAAAATTGTTGATATCGAGGAATATAAAACTAATATTTAGAAAAAGAAAACCTGCTTATGCAGGTTTTTTATGTGTTAATGCCAGCTTGTTTTTCAATTTTCTTTCTAACGATACGAATGATGTCATTCACAGTCAAACCTTCATCAGGAAAGGTAACATAGGTGTTCTGTAAAGTACATTTGCCTAAATCTAAATTCATGGCTTTAAACTGGGCAAAGAGATGTTGTAGTTTCTCATCCACAAATGGAACCATGTCTTTTGTACAGAAGGGAAAGAAACTTAATAAATGGTTAAAACCATAAATAACAAGAGAATCGGTATCCCAATAATTCGCTGATAAATAATTTGCGACCCTTGATGTATCTTCCTTTAAGATATGCAAATTTTTTTCATTTAAAATAGAGCTAAAAGCAATAGTTAACTCATAATTTCCTTTATTGGCTTTGATGATTTCTCCAGAAATATACTTGTTAAGATTTAGAATCAAATGGGTAGGTATCATATTTTGTTGATTGGTATTCAAATGCTGATCAATACGTTTTTTAATATCATCATTGGATGCTGTATGAATAATATAATCTTTTGCTCCTACTTTGATACTGTCTAAAAATGCTTGCTTACTGCCATCAGATGTAAAGATTATAAGTTTCGTCTCAGGGTATAAGTGTAGATAATTGGTAATCATTTCTACTTCTTGTTTTTCGTTAAAGTTGAGTTCAGCTATGATCATATCCACTTTAATTAAATCATGAGTTAAAAAATGTTCCAGAGCCAATAAATTCGTGGCTTCATATAATTTACACATTTCTGAATTAATTACTTTTCTTATACGTTCCAAAAGAAATTGTTTTTGTTCGAATACAATTATATGTTTCATAAGCCCTCCTAAGTTCATTATACCTTAAATACAAAAGGAGTGAATACATGAAAAAAAAATTCCTTATAATCATGCTACTTTTATTGATCAATCAAGTAAGTGGAGAAGTCCTTTTTTATGATGTCTCTGAAAGTGCATGGTATTACGACATTGTAACTGAATTAGGTTCAAATGGTGTGATATCAGGCATAGGCAATCAGATGTTTGGACCAGAGCAGACCATTACTGTGGAAGCCTTTGTAACCTTAGCATTGAAAGCGAAGGGAATAGAACCGCTGGAAACTCAATCAGATTATTGGGCAGATGGTTATCTTGAAAAAGCAAAAACCCTCAATTGGATTCAAGCAAATGAGTTTTCAAAGTATGATTTGCCTATTAATCGAGGTGAAATGTGCCGTATTGTTTTAAGAGCAATAGATATGGAACCTCCAGATGATTATCTAAAATATAATGTTATGATAAAAGATTTTGAAGATATGTCATCCTATTGGCAAAACATTGTTTTAAGAGCATATGCTCTGGGCATTATGTCTGGTTATCCTGATCAAACCTTCAGAATTGATGGTTATGCCACAAGAGCAGAGGCATCAGCGATTATTATTAAATTATATGATCCTACACGATTAAATTCACCTAAAACAACTGTATCTCCTTATGATTTACAAGTTGCAACAATAAAAAAGTCTTGGTTATATTATCAACCGGTTTATGATGGACCTATATTTTCTAAAATGCCTATAATCGAATCACCTTATGATGCTGGCGCACTCACGACAGGTTATCTTGATGATGGTATACATATGTTGAGCTTTCTCAGATCCATTGTCGGATTATTGCCTGTAGCATATTCCAGTGAAGCTAATGACCTTGCACAACATGGTGCACTACTTAATGCCGTCAGTGAATTTTCACACACCCCTAATCAACCGGAAGACATGTCTGATTTTATTTATGAAAAAGGTTATAATGCCACAAGTAGCGGTAATCTAGCTGCAGGCATTACTCCACTTTCCACAGCCATCGTTAGGCTTGTAGAGGATGAGGATATTTATAATATAGATAAAATTGGTCACAGACGATGGTTTCTATTACCACAACTTAAAGAAGTTGGCTTAGGTTATGTAGAATATCCTGACAATTATCAATATTATAGTGTTATAAAAGTCTTTAATGGCTTGCAACAATATGATACCACTTATGATATTGTACCTTGGCCATCATCTATAGCTTTTCCAATGGAATTTTTTGACGAAACTATTCCATGGTCCATTTCTTTAAATCCTGACCATTATAATTCTGATCAAACAGATGGAATTACTGTTACGCTTTCTGATCGTGAGCATAATAAGATCTATACTTTTGATTCAAGTGATAAGGATAAAGAGGGGGAGTATTTTAAGGTAGAAACCAGCGGTTATGGGATTCCTTTTTGTATTATTTTTAGACCAAATCCCAGTGAGATTACCTATGAGATCAACAATAGATATACCATTGAAATTAATAATCTTTATCTAAACACAGGTGAAAAGATCAATTTAAACTATGAAACTACATTTTTTAATCTAATGAACTAAAGAACCCAAAAGGGTTCTTTATAAATTTAAATTTCTAAAATAAATATTGGGCATTTTCATTCTTACAGTTTTTTTCGGATCGACGACCTGACAGATTTCCAAGTCAGCCATTAAACTTAAAAGCATAGCACTGTCCGATAAATCATATTGGAGTGCTTCTGTTATCCAATAGAGCATCTCATTGGATACACCTTCAACGGCTTCATCTAAAGTATCAGCAGAGTAAAGACAATAAAAACTACCGTCCTTTTTAAAAATAGGGTGATTGTGATGCTTTATTTTCTTAAGGACTTCAAAAGTCAGTGTTACTTTGCCACTCACTTCTATACCAGTGACATTGACTTCACCGTCACCCATAGATGCATGTAAATCACCTAAACCAAAGAGTGCACCTGGATGAAAGACTGGCAGGTATAATTCTGTACCTAATGTGATTAATCTGTTGTCCATATTTCCACCATGTCCACCAGGCTCACCATTGGGTACCATACCATTTTCAGGTGCAACGCCAATTACACCAATCATAGGAGAAATAGGCAATACCAAATCATTAAACTCTGTAAATTCATCTTCCAAATTAAACATTTTTATTGTAGATTTTTTATGTATATTGCCAAAAACACCAGCATGAGGTATTGAAGCCATTACACCTGTTGAATTTAACTCAATGCCTTCAATGGTTACCTTTAGAAAATCTCCTGGTTCAGCAGTCTTTACATAAATAGGACCTGTTGCAGGATTCACTTTATTCCAATCCAACTCATCTAACTTTTGTGTTGCATCATTAATCTGATTATTAAATGCATCTAAAGTTTCTATGGTAATTATTTCACCAGGTTCTACTGTTAAGACGGGTTTCAAATCTTTTGAAAAACCATAAAAAACATGATTTGACGATAACATGATGGACCTCCACTTCATTAAAAACATTTTCACTACAGCCTATCAATCTATTTTCATGATATCATATTTAAGAGGAGACTTGTATGATAGAAATCATGAAAGATAAACACAAAAGTATAGTATTGGAATTACTCAAAATTAGAAAAGAAGAAATTTTAAAACATTTCCCAATGTTACCGGAATCATTTTTTTCAGATCAATTTTTAATTCTTAAAATTGAAGAAATGATTGTAAGTGGTAATGGTTTTATTGTAACAACCGGTGGTGAGACAGGCTTTATATTTTCGTATTACTTAAATGATATGTTTTACCAAAGAAAAGGAGCATACACACCTGAATGGGGACATTATTTACCAACTGAAGAACATATGAGTCTATTACTCAATGCAATATATAAAAATATGTTAGCTAAAGGTTGTGTAGATCATAGCATCTCTTTTTTTAATCATAATTCAAGCCTTCAAAATTATTTGTTTGAAAACGCATATGGGAGCAGATGCATGGATGGACATGCTATTGTGACACCAACAATTTCCAATAGCAATCACGTTAGAGAAGCAAAAAAAGAAGACCTGATTTTTCTCACTGAAGTTTTAAAGGAACATCATGTTTATATGAATAATGCGCCTATATTTCTTGGTTTTCATTTTGAGTCAGAAGAAGCCAAAATATTAGATTGGCTAAATGACTCAAACTGCAAATTATTTATAATTCTTAATCAAAATAAGCCTATCGGATTTACGTACTTAAATTTAAGTGGGTCTGGTGGATGTGAATCAGCAAGTGATGAAAAAACATTAGGTATTGAAACAACCCATATTCTCGAAAGATATCGATTCGGTGGTCATTTAAACAAATTGGTAACCTTTTATCATCAATTTGCATTTGAAAATGGCTATACGAGAATAGCCGTTGATTATGAAACCATGAATTATAAAGCAAAAAAATCTTGGTCAAGATATTTTACTGAAACCATTCGAAGTTGTGTTAGAAATATTGGTAATTGAAAGAGTATTGGATTTAATGGAAATCAACGCTTCAATATGAGGCGTTGATTTTTATTATAAAATGGATAATATTGGTTTTGTTTCACTGGGATAGGGTATAGTTTTGTTAGAAACTTACAAATAAAATTAAGAATATAGGTATTCAACTTTTATTTTCTGAAAATTCTAAATATACTGAAATATGGGGAGAGTTTATGTTGATAAATGGCATTATTTTGGCAGCTGGAAAGTCTACACGATTTCCTGAATACAAATTAATACAAAAGATAAATGAAACAACGGTTCTTGAATCATGTATTAAAACCATGATGCCTTATGTGGACTCTATTGTTGTGGTTACAGGTCATGAACATCGTCGTATTGAAGCATTATTACTTCCATATGAACGTGTGACTTGTGTTTACAACCCTGATTATGAAACAGGTATGTTTAGTTCGATAAAGCAAGGTTTAAAGCATATTACTGGGGATCGTTTTTTTTTGATGCCAGGAGATCAACCAATTGTTAAAAGTAGTACTTATGAGACGTTGCTCACTTTTGAAGGTGATGTCATTATTCCTAGCTATCATTATAAATCAGGACATCCTATTCTTCTTGATGAAAAAATGAGAGAACCAATTATTTGTTCAAATAGAGACTCTTTAAGAGATGTGTTGAGTCTTGTTCATAAAACTTATGCAAATGTAGAGGATCCATATATTTTAAAGGACATTGATACCAAAGATGAATTAAATGAAATGATAAGGGGGTTAAAATGAAAATAACGGATCACGTTAAAAGGTTAGATGTTAAGGAAAAAATTAATGGTAGTCTGAGGTATATTGAAGATATGCGGTTTGATGACCTTCACTATGCTCGTACCTTAAGATCAACCATTCCTAAAGGGAAAATTATATCCATTGAATATCCTCCACCTGAAAAGGGGATAACCATAGTAGATGCATCTGACGTATGTCATAAAAATGAAGTGGCTATGATTCTTAAGGATATGCCTATTTTTGCTGAAGATACTGTGAACTACATAGGTGAACCTATTAGTTTAATTGTCGGTAAAGATAAAAATCAAATTATTTCCTTCATCAATAAAATCAAAGTCAATTATGAAATTTTTGAACCGACTTTAACGATGGAAGATTCACAATCTAAGGGTGATATTTTGACAGAGCATACCTTTTCATTGGGCTCCTTTGAAAATCTTGAATATGATGAACGCTTTGAACGGACTTATGAAACGGGCTATCAAGAACAATTGTATATGGAAAAACAAGGTGTTGTAGGTGCCATGGAAGATGGTGTTGTAACCGTTTACGGTTCTATGCAATGTCCCTACTATGTTCTCAATGCTTTGAAATATGCGCTCAATAAAGAAGCTCATGAGGTTAGAGTAATTCAAGCACCCACAGGTGGAGCCTTCGGAGGAAAAGAGGAATATCCATCTTTACTTGCTTTACAAGTTGCTGTAGCCACCATGAAATTAAATAAACCTGTACGTTTAGTGTTTGATCGTAGAGAAGACATGGCTTTCACAACGAAACGTCATCCTTCGAAGAGTTATATCAAAACTTACATAAAAGATAAAAAAATTGTTGGCATGGATTATGAGATTCATTTAGACGCTGGTCCGTATCTCGGTTTGTCAGACGTTGTATTGCAAAGAGCCATATTTACAATGAATGGCTGTTATGGCTTTGAAAATAGTCGTGTAAACGGTAAGACCTTTAAAACTAACAATGTATTTACAGGTGCTTTCAGAGGATTCGGCGCGCCACAAAGTATGTATGCTTTGGAACTTCATATGAATCAATTGGCCAATTATCTGAATGTTGATCCGATTGAATTTAGAAAAGATTATTTTGTTCATAAAGGCGAAACCACGTCAACAGGTGGTATTTTCAATGAAGATATTTACTTAGAAGAAATGGCAGATGCTCTTATAGCGTTATCCCAGATGCATCATAGAAAAGAAGAAAAGCATATTGGTTATGGTGTATCTTTTATTCCTCACGGTGGTGGTTTTACTGGTGATGGCGAAGCGGTACATATTAAAGCGGAAGTGCATTTAAAAAAAGTAAAAGAAAACATTTATATTCTCATTTCAAATGTTGAAATGGGACAAGGTGCCATCACTGCGTTGTCCAAAATCGTTGCATCTGTTTTGGATATCGATATTGAACGTGTTTTATATGCGATACCAGATACTTTTAAAGTACCAGATTCCGGACCAACAGTAGCTTCTCGAACAACGATGGTTGTAGGTGGACTATTAGCCAAAGCAGCAGAGAAGATGAAAGCACGAATGGATGAAGAGGAAGTTTTAATTGTTGAGCACTTTAAACAACCTGACTATGTCGTTTGGAATCAGGAAAAACTCCATGGCAATGCCTATATGGCCTATTCATGGTCAGCCATTATGGCAAGAGTTCACGTAGATCCTGTTACTTATGAAGTCACTTGTACGGATATTTATGGTGTATATGATGTTGGTATTCCCATTGATGAAAAGCTACTACTTGGTCAGATCCACGGAGGTGTTATTCAGGGTTTAGGCTATGGCATGCTCGAACGTATGACCTCAGAAGGTGGCCAAATACAACATCATTCCTTTAGTAATTATGTCATTCCTACTACAGAAGATATTCCAAATATTCATGCAAAATGGATAGAGAATAGGTTTGTTGATGGACCATTTGGTGCAAAATCAGTTGGTGAATTGACTCTGGTTGGTGTAGCACCTGCGATAGCATCTGCCATAGAAGATGCTATTAAGAAAGAAATTCATAGTATTCCAGTAACACCAGAAAAAATATTGGAGGCAATTCATGAAAATTGATTTTATTTTAAATGGCAATGCCGTTTCAATTGAAAGCACTTATACAAGAAGATTACTTGATGTCATAAGAGAAGATTTTGATTTGACTGGTACAAAGGAAGGTTGTGCAGAAGGCGAGTGTGGTGCTTGTTTAGTATTCATGGATGATTTACTCGTGAATTCCTGTATGGTACCCATGGCAAATGCTGTTGGCAAATCAGTCGTTACCATAGAATCATTTGCGCAAACTGAAGCCTATAAATCCATTGAAAATGCCTTTATGTCCTCTGGTGCTGTTCAATGTGGTTATTGCACTCCTGGTATGGTAATGGCTGTCTATGAACTCTTTAAGAAATATGATGCACCAACTTTACAACAGGTAAAAGAAGGTTTGTCCGGAAATCTCTGTCGTTGCACAGGTTATCAAATGATCTTTGAAGCAGTGGCAATGTTAGTAAAGGAGGGATATCGTTATGATTAACAGTTATCGCCCGACTACTGTAGAAGAAGCATTGCAACTTATTCATCAAAAACGTTGTCATATCTTTGCAGGTGGTACGGATTTAATGATTCGTAAACGTCAGTGGCAAGGTGCTGAAAGAAAATTTACGCAGCCTGTTGTTTTCATTAATGGCATTGATTCCCTTAAGAACATTGAAGAAACAGATACCCATTATATTATAGGTGCATTGGTGACGCAAACTGAAATGGCTGAAAGTCATTTACCTGAATACATTCGAGTGCCATATGCACAAATGAGTCATCCCGCTATAAGAAATATTGCAACCGTTGGAGGAAATATTGTCAATGCAGCTAGTGTTGCAGATTCTATTCCAATATTACTGGCTTTAGATGCAGAAGTTACTTTGCAAAGTGTTGAAGGAGAAAGAACAATACCGCTTGGTGCATTTATTTTAGGAAAATATAAAACGGTTCGCAAAGACAATGAATTGTTAACTTATATTCATATACCTAAAAAGAATTATAACGCTTATTATTATAAAAAAATTGGTCAACGAAAAGCCAGTATTCTTTCAAAAGTTTCAGTCTTTATTGTACACCATAAACTGGATGAAATAGCGATAACAATTGGTGCTGTAAATCCAATGGTCATTCGTTCTGTACAGCTTGAGAAACAATTTATTAAGGATCACTCAATACCTGATTTAATCCAAGGATTCAAAGCAATTTTATCAGGCGTTAATGATAAAAGATCCACAAAAGATTACCGGGAAACAGTTGCAATCAATATGATTAAGACTTATTTAGAGGGGGTTATCAATGAATTATAAAGAGAAAATTAATGAGCGAGGACAATTTTACGCCAAAGCATTACACCAATTTCTTAGAGATATGATTTCTATACCATCTACGAGTTGCATGGAAGAAAAAGTTGTTCAACGCATTAAAAGGGAAATGGAACAATTGGAATTTGATGAAATAAAAATTGACGGCATGGGCAATATTCTAGGTCGTATGGGCAATGGAAAAAAAGTGATTGCCTTTGATGGACACATAGATACAGTCGATGTTGGTGAAATTAGTAATTGGACATTTGATCCATTTCAAGGTAAAGAAGATGATTTGTATATTTATGGACGCGGCGCAAGTGATCAAGAAGGTGGTTTTGCATCGGCTGTTTATGGTGCAAAAATCATGAAAGATTTAGATCTCTTAAATGAACATACCATTTGGGTTGTTGGAACCGTACAAGAAGAAGATTGCGATGGCTTGTGTTGGCAATACATTTTATCTGAAAAAGTTATCGAGCCTGATTTTGTGATTTCAACTGAGCCCACAGCACTTAACATTTATCGTGGACAAAGAGGACGAATGGAAATTAGAGTCGATGTCAAAGGTGTCTCTTCTCATGGTTCAGCACCTGAAAGAGGAGATAATGCGATTTATAAAATGGCCAACATCCTAAAAGAATTGGAACAATTGAATACGACATTAAAAAATGATGATTTCCTAGGAAAAGGAACCCTTGCTGTGTCTGAAATCTTTTATACGTCACCTTCACGTTGTGCTGTAGCAGATAGCTGCGCTATATCCATCGATAGAAGATTAACCGTAGGAGAAAATGAAGAAACCTCGATCAAAGAAATCCAAGAATTACCTTCTGTAAAAGCTTCAAAAGCTGAGGTGACGATGTATCGCTATAACAGACCTTCATACACAGGTTATGAACCTGATGTACCTTGTTATTTT
Source organism: Clostridia bacterium (assembly GCA_016937975.1). Classification (GTDB taxonomy): domain Bacteria; phylum Bacillota; class Clostridia; order Peptostreptococcales; family Acidaminobacteraceae; genus JABXKX01. The sequence goes on along the minus strand of JAFGVN010000099.1, from coordinate 40,497 downwards.
CCAACATGGGTTATTCCGAAGGAACATAAAATCTGTGAAGATTTCATAAGAGGCTTTGAATACATTTTTGAGAAGAAACCACTTTTAGATAAATGGACGTTCTCAACAAATGGTGTTGCAATAATGGGAATGTATCATGTCCCATGCATCGGTTTTGGACCTGGTAGAGAAGAAGAAGCACATGCACCTAACGAGAAAATTTTGAAGTCGGATTTAGTGGACGCTGCAATGTTTTATGCAATGGTACCGCTAGTAGATAAGGGGGAGTTATAATGTACGGTAAACTAAAAGGAAAACATTTTATTACACTGAGAGATTGGACAAATTTTGAAATTGATATGTTATTAGAAACATCATCCGAGCTAAAAAGAAAACATTATATGGATGTTCCGACACCTTATTTGCCATATAAAACAATTGCTTTAATGTTTTTTGAAGAAAGTACAAGAACAAGAAATTCAATGGAAATGGGGATTGCACAACTTGGTGGTCATGCAAACTTCCTTGATACTTCAACAATGCAAATCAACCATGGTGAAGTGGCAAAGGATACTGCAGTCATCTTATCCAGTTTTGGTCATGGTATTGCCTGTAGAAACTGTTTCTGGGAAGTTGGTAACAAGTATTTAAATGAAATGGCAAAACATGCTTCAAGACCAATTATCAATTTACAATGTGATTTATTTCACCCAATGCAAGGTTTAGCAGACTTACTAACCATTAAAGAACTCTGTCCTGAAACAAAAAATCTTAAAGTGTCAATTATATGGGCTTATGCAACAAGTCATAAGAAACCGATTAGCGTACCTTTAACACAAGCATTATTATTCCCACGTTATGGTATGGATGTTACATTAGCCTATCCAAAAGGATTTGAGATGCCTGATTGGGTCATTGATGAAGCAAAGGAAAACGCAAAAAAATATGGTGGTTCTTTTAGAATTCTTCATGATATGGATGAAGCTTTTAAAGATGCAGATATTGTTATACCGAAAAACTGGGGTTCGTGGAGTGGCAAAGATCCTAATGTTAATTTAGCTGACTTTAAAGATTGGAAATGTACGGAAGAAAGAATGAAACTTGCAAGTCCAAATGTAAAATACATGCATGCATTACCTGCTGACCGTGGAAATGAAGTGGAAGATTCCGTTATTGATGGACCACAATCTGTTGTTTATCAAGAAGCTGAAAATAGATTGCATACAGCGAAAGCTGTTATGGCATTAACATTATAGGAGGGCTTATGAAAATACCAGTGATTGGACCAACTTATGAAGAAATGTTGCATCCATGGAAAATTGATCCAGAGGTCAGAAAAAAAGCATTGGAAATGAAAACGAAAGATCCGTTACATCCACTAAATCTTTACAATATCACTTGGAGAAATGGTGATGACAGTTATAACTATTTTGTACTACCAACATCTTTTACCCATACAAAAGCCAATATTGTTGTCATGTTTGCTAAGAACTTTCCATCAGGTAGTCATAAAGTAGGCCCAACCTACTCTGTTTTAACAGAAAAAACTGTAGATGATGAAGTTAACCCGTTAACACACCGTTTGGTTTGGCCATCAACAGGTAACTATGGTGTTGGTGGAGCTTTTGTGAGTTCAAGAATGAATTATAACTCTTTGGCAATCTTACCAGAAGAAATGTCACAAGAAAGATTCGACTTGATTCATGAATATGGTTCAGACGTTATTGCAACGCCTGGATGTGAATCGAATGTAAAAGAAATTTATGATAAAACCCATGAGTTAAGAAAAGAAGATCCAGAGCATATTCGTATTTTAAACCAGTTTGATTCCTTTGCAAACTATAGATTCCATGAATATGTAACAGGCAATACCATGCTTGAATTGGTGAAAGATGAAAAAATCGGTAATATGGAAATCGCTGCAGTTCATTTGACTGTAGGTTCAGCAGGTACTATTGCTTGTGGTGACTGCATTAAGAAAGTTTTTCCTCATGCAAAAATCATAGCAGGTGAACCTGTACAATGTCCAACCTTATCTTTGAATGGCTATGGTGGTCATGATATCCAAGGTATTGGCGATAAGCATGTTACATGGATTCATAATGTCATGAATACAGATGGCGTGGTTTTAATTGATGATATGGATTCCAAATGGTTACTTAAATTGTTTACTTCAGAAGAAGGTAAGGCATATCTTAAGCAACATATGGATGAAGATACAGTAGAATTTATTTCTGACAAACTAGGTATATCTGGTTGTGCGAACATCATTGGCGCAATTAAAACAGCAAAATACTATAATCTTCAAGAAGGTGAGAACGTCTTAACCGTTGCAACAGATTCTATCGATCGTTATCATTCTGTTATGAATGCTTTTCCAACTTTAACACCTGAAGATTGTCAGAGTATTTATCAAAGAATTGTCTATTATCAAGATCATTCCTTAATGTATGAAGGTGACCGGGATAATAAATTAAGATGGCATAATCTAAAATATTATACATGGGTTGAACAACAAGGTAAAACAGTTGAAGCTTTAGATGCTATGAAATCTCAAGACTTTTGGAATGAACAAGCCAATTTAGTTGAAACATACAATAAAAAGATAGTAGCATATCGTGAAAAACATAAAGCTGAAATAAATGCTGTGTTGGAGATTTAAAATGTATGATAGTGCTATTCTAAATGGTAAATGTTACATTGATCATCAAATCATTGAAACCAATATTTATATGAAAAACGGAAAAACAGCTTTAGTGGATAAAGCTGTCTTTCCTGCGTCAAAAATTATTGATGCAACTGGTTTAACTGTATATCCTGGTTTTATTGATCCTCACGTACATCTTCACTTGAATATTGGTAAGTCCTTTTCTGCAGATGATTTTCAAAGTGGCACTGAATTAGCTGCATTAGGAGGTGTTACTACTGTACTAGATTTTCTTGATCCGATTTGGAGTAATACGGAACTTGATGAAGTGTTCGATCGCAGAATGAACGAAGCTTCTTGTGCATTGGTGGATTATAGCTTTCATTGCACTTTAGGACACTATAACGATGATGTAGAAATTCTTAAAAACAAAGTGCTGGATAAAGGGATAACCTCTGTGAAAGTATTTACCACCTATTCAGATTCAAATCGAAGATGTGATTATGCCGTCATAGAAAAATTATTAGGCCAACCCATACTCGTGATGACCCATGGAGAGGAAGATCAGTTGATTACTCAGCCCAAATCCATTTCAGAATATGAAACCTCTCGTTCAGAAGAAGCTGAATTAATGGCTATTAAAACACTTATTAAACTTGCTAACCAACAAAATGGCAAGCTTTACATTGTTCACATTTCTTCTGGACATACATTGAACTACTTAAATGAAGGTCGCTTAAATCCCCGTATTTATTTAGAAAGTTGTCCTCAGTATTTCTATTTGAATAAAGATTTGTTTCTGAAGGAAGATGGTAGACTATACCTTTTGGCACCACCATTAAGAGGCGATGATTCCATTTTGCTTATGAAAAAACACTTTAATCTATTAAACACCATTGGAACGGATCACTGTCCATTTACTTATAAAGAAAAAATGAATGCATTAGACATCATTAAAATTCCAAAGGGGATTGGTTCTTTAGGTCTAACTTTTCCATTGATGTATGAGCTGTTTGGTTTAGACATTATCCCTAAAATAACGTCTGAACCTGCAAGCATTTTCAACTTAAATAATAAAGGTAGCATTAAAGTCGGCAATGACGCAGATTATGCGATTGTGAATCATAACGCAATCACAGTATGTTCTGAAATTCGTAGAAATATGGATTATGAATTATATCATGAAACCTTACATTCTAAAGTTGAGATGACCATTTTAAGAGGCAATATAATTATGGCTCATGATGAAATCTTTGAAAGTAAAGGCCAGTATATCAGGAGAAATTATGAAAGCAATTATTAATGCAAAAATATATGATTATGTAAACTTCATTGATAATGGTTATATTATTTTTGATCATCAGATTCTTGCAGTAGGAAAAATGGAAGATTTTAATGGCCATTTCGAAGTGTATGATGCAAAGGGTAAACTAATTATACCAGGACTGCTCAATGGGCATACCCATATTTATTCTGCTTTATTTCGAGGTGCACCGCTTATTTCACATCCAGAATCTTTTCAGGATATTTTAGATCAAATTTGGTGGAAGTTTGATAAAACCTTAAATTTAGAAGATATAAAAGCAAGTGCATATACCTATGGTGAAGCTTGTTTAAAACATGGTGTAACAGCATTAATAGATCATCATGCATCAGGTACAATTGATCATAGCTTACTGACCATTGATATCGCCCTACATGATTTAAATATCAAGCATTTATTGTGCTTTGAAACAAGTGATCGATTTGATATACAAGATTGTATCAACGAAAATCATTATGCAATAGATCGAGGTGGTCATTTTGGTCTCCATGCCAGTATGTCTTTAAGTGATGAAACTTTAAATGAAATCGAAGAAAATTTAAAAGGATCTCCAATACACATTCATGTAGCAGAAAGCATAGAAGATGTAGCCATTACACAGCAACGTTATCATAAAGACATCGTTAATCGGTTGAAAGATTTCAATTTATTAAATGAGGACAGCATCCTGGCACATTGTGTTCACATTAATGATGCCGAAGCAAAAATTATAAAAGAAAGTAAATGCTATATAGCCATAAATCCAACTTCCAATTTAAATAATGCAGTTGGATTATACAATAATAAATTAGTTACTAAGTATGACATTCCTATTTTGGTTGGCACGGATGGATTAGGAGCCAATATTGCAAAAGAATATCAATATTTATATTATCTTGGGAAAATGCAAACTCAACATCCGTCAAATTTAACCTTAGAATGGATAAGAAAGACCATTATAAATGGGTATGATTACTTTAACAGAAGAAGTGGTCAACTCATTGGTGCAATTCAACAAGGATATTCAGCAGATTTTATTTTAATTGACTATCAATATCCAACCCCGATGAATCAAGAAAATATTTTATATCATTTATTTTACGGGGTATTTGATCAACTGAAACCCTTTGCTTTGTTTATTAATGGCGAAAAATATATTGATCAATATGAGTACATGAGTGGTTCAAAAGTGGATTTAAACCAAGTAAAAGAATTATGGAGCAGACTATGAATCGATTAAAGGTTACCTTGTTAAATAAAGAATTTAAAAATCCCTTATTACCAGCATCTGGACCGACTGTAGGGAGTTTACATAGTTTAAAATTCTTCAATGAAAATCAAGTTGGTGGCATTGTTACAAAAACAATTCGTATAGAAGGGGCAGAGGTCCATAAACCCTGTATCGTTGAAAAAAATAAAATCATACATAATACTGAATTATGGAGTGAACTCCCTTTAAAAAAATGGGTTGATGATATTTTACCAAATTTAAAAAAAGAACTTAAAAAGCCACTCATTGTCTGTGCAGGTTATACTTCTGATGATTTTAAAATATCTATACCCCAGCTAAAAGAATACGCTGATTTTTTTGAAGTCAGTACCCATTATGGCAAAGATGGCTTAAAGGAACTTGTTTCAACAATAACATCACTTACAGATGTTCCTGTTTTTGTTAAATTAAGCCCACACATTCAAGATTATTTAAGTTTTATAGCTATCGCTATAGAAAATGGTGCCAAAGGTATCGTTGCAATGAACAGCCTTGGACCTGGTGCAGTGATTGATCTTAATAAAAAAAGTGTAACCATTGGTGTGAACGAAGGCCAATCCTGGATATCGGGTCCTGCAATAAAACCTGTAGCCCTTCAACGGGTGATGTCTATTAGAGCACATTATCCTGACTTACCAATCATTGCCTGTGGTGGTGTTTCTTCTGCAGAAGATGTTTTGGAATTTATTCTTGCTGGAGCAGATCTCGTTCAAATGCTTTCTTCAGCTTTAATAAAGGGTAGACAACTTTATGACCAAATTATAAAGGATTTACCAAGAATTATGGATCAATATGACATAGAAAGTATTGAAGCCTTAAGAAAAACATCCTTGTCTTTGACGCCACAAGGATTAGGAGGTTTCCCAGTTATTGATCATGAACAATGTATATTATGCTCAAAGTGCGTCAATATCTGTCCTGAAATTGCAATGATGAAAGATGGTCACATCCTTAATGATCAAGATCGATGTATTCGATGTGGTTTATGTGAATCTTCTTGTCCTACTCAAGCTATAAAAGGAGTATTGTAATGTATTTACGATGTATAACTTGTCAAAAAGAATATCAACCTGAACCTCACCGTTATGTTTGTGATACTTGCGACAACCTGCATGGTACTTTGGAAGTTGTTTATGATTATGATCAAATACATCTAGAAAGAAACTTTTCAAAGCATGGCTCTATTTTTCAATTTGAAAAACTTTTACCTACTACATCCCATACGGTCGTGGATGCATTAGTAGGGGGAACACCCTTATTGAAATTTGAAAATAAACTGAATAGAAAACAACTGTTGATCAAAAATGATGGTATGAGTTTCTCAGGTTCTTATAAAGACCGGGCCAGCATCATTGCCATTAATCGTGCTATTGAAGAAAAGAATGAACATATTTTTTGTGCCTCAACTGGTAATGCAGCTTCTTCACTTGCATTACTCAATGCACATACACATATGAAGACCAGCATATTTGTACCTAAAAAAATACCAAAAGGTAAACTGGCACAACTTATGGCAGCAGGTGCAGATGTTAAACTTATAGACGCATCCTATGATGAAGTTTTTGATTTATCCTTGGCAATTGGTTTAAAGAACAATTGGTATACAAGACATTCTGCTATTAATCCTTATTTATTGGAGGGTAAAAAAACTGGTGCTTTTGAAATTATTGTTCAAAATGATTATATTGTACCAGATTACTGTTTTGTTGCTGTAGGAGATGGCACTATTATCAGTGGCATCTGTAAAGGCTTTGAAGAATTCCATAAGTTAAAACTCATTGATCGCCTTCCAATCATCATCGGCGTTCAAGCGAAGGGATCCAATACGTTAAAAAAAGTTTTTGATCAAGGACCTCCATTTGAACCAATGGATGAAATTGTAAGTACAGTAGCAGATAGTATATCCGTAGGAAATCCAAGAGATGTCATTAAAGCCTGTACATATTTATCAAGAGTTGGTGGTAGAATGATTGATGTCTCTGATGAAGCGATATTAAACAGTATTGTATTACTGGCTTCTGAGACAGGTGTTTTTTCCGAACCGGCAGGTGCTGCTGCTGTTGCAGGATATCTGTCCATACAAAATGAAATCCCTGAAGATCAAAGCGTTTGTTTGATCATAACTGGAAACGGGTTAAAAGATACAGATGCTATTTCTGATTTGAAAAAACCTGAAATATATACAAAAGAAGAAATTCAAGCATTTTATAAGGAGGGAAGAAATGAAAGCTGATCGAATTGTCAAACCATCCTCTCTAGAACAAGCCTATGAAATATTAATAAGCGAAAAATCAGCAACAATCCTAGGCGGGGGGTTATTTTTAAGACTTCAAAAGAAACATTTTACAACCTTAATAGATTGTTCTCATCTCTTAAGTTCAGAGATTCTGATCGGTGATGTCATCTCAATCGGATCAATGACTTCTTTAAGAGATATTGAAACAAATTTGAGCTTACCAAAAGGACTTAATCAATCTGTTAAACAAATTAGCGGTGTTGGGGTGAGAAACCTTGCAACTATAGGCGGCAGTGTTTACGGCAGATATCCATTCAGTGACATTAATACCATGTTGGTCGCACTGGATGCTACATTAACCTTTTTTAACTCTGGTAAAATATCTATGCGAAAATACAACGAAGAAGGCTTAAAAGAAAAAGATATTCTCTTAGAAATTTCCTTTAGAGCCCCTCAGTTTTCTGCATCAGCTTTTTATAAAAAAGTATATACAGACTTTTCCTTAATTAATTTGTCAGTTTCAAATAACACCTTGGCTATAGGTGCAAGACCTATGAGACCTATCTATTTGGAGCATGTTGATTTTTCAAAATCTCCTAAGGAAATTTTATCAGAAGTTGAATTTGGAAGTGATTTTAAAGGTTCAAAAGAATATCGAAGAGCATTATGTGAAGCTAGACTTGAAGATCTTATATATACAATGGGAGGTCATCATGAAAATTAATTTAATCGTAAATCATAATCATTATGACTATTATCCACGTCCAGATGAATACTTAATTGAAAGTTTAAGAAAACTTGGTTTTCAATCCGTAAAAAAGGGATGCGACACAACGAGTTGTGGCGTGTGTTCTGTAATTGTTGATGGACAATTGGTGCCATCATGTTCTTATTTAACCAGCAGATGTGATCAAAAAGAAGTGTTGACCGTTGAAGGTATCCCAGAAGAAGCAAGACATATAGCTGAATTTATCACAGCAGAAGGTGTAGATCAATGTGGCTTTTGCTCACCTGGTCATGTGATGGCAATTCACGCTTTAAAATTGGAACTAAAGAATCCTACCATGGAAGAAATAAAACATTATCTTGCTGGTAATATGTGTAGATGTTCTGGCTATGAGGGACAACATCGTGCCATTAAGAAGATGATGGAGGTGGAGTGATGGGCGTTAATGAGAAAATAAGAAAAGTAGATGGTATTGGTTTGGTAATGGGAAAACCTGCTTATTCAGATGACTTAGCACCTAGAGACGCTCTTATTGTTAAAGTGTTAAGATCACCTCATGCGCATGCAGAAATTCTTTCCATAGATACTTCAAAGGCTGAAGCCTCAGAGGGCATTGCCTGTGTATTTACCTATGCGAATGTATCTGATGTGAATTTTTCAAGAGCAGGACAAGGCTTTCCAGAGCCTTCACCCTATGATCATCGTATTTTAAATAAGATTTGTCGATATATTGGTGAACCTGTAGCTGTAGTCGCAGGGGTTTTTGAGCATCAAGTTGATGAAGCCATTAATAAAATTAAAGTTGAATACAAAGTACTTGATGCCATTTTAGATTTTGAAATTGCAAAAGATCATGATATTAAGATTCATTCTGGTGATGGCACAAAATCAATGTTTGAAATAGGGCATTATCCTGAAAAAAATATTGCTGCCAGTTATGAAATGGAGATTGGTTCTGTTAAGGAGACTTTAAAACAATGTGATGTTGTTTATGAAGGTAGGTACTATACTCAGGCTCAAGCCCATGCCATGACAGAACCACATACTTCAGTGAGTTATTATGATCAACAAGATCGTTTAAACATTATCACTTCAACACAAACACCTTTCCATGTTAGAAGAATAGTTGGAAAGACCTTAAATCTTCCGTTATCAAAAGTCCGAGTCATAAAACCTCGTATTGGTGGTGGTTATGGTGGCAAGCAAGCTATTCATGGGGAGTTTTTCGTTGCCATGGTAACTATGAAAACAGGCAAAGCTGCTAAATGTATTTTTTCTCGTAAAGAGGTATTTGAAGGCAGTTATACAAGGCATCAAATGCGGTTGGATATAAAAGTAGGCGCTATGAAAGATGGTACCATTCAAGTCATAGATATGGATATTTTATCTAATACCGGTGCATATGGTGAACATGCCCTAACCGTTTTAATGGTTGCAGGTTCTAAAACATTACCCCTTTATAACAAGGTAAAAGCAGTAGGTTTTAGAGGTGATGTTGTCTATACCAATTTAACACCAGCAGGAGCTTATCGTGGTTATGGTGCTATTCAAGGAAACTTTGCTTTGGAAAGTGCCATAGATGAACTGGCCGATCTCCTTGAAATTGATAGTGTTAAACTTCGCGAAATGAATATGATGAAAGAAGGGGAAACATCTGAAATCTTCGAAATCATGGGTGAAGGACAAGAAGGTACAGCGATGACCATTGAATCCTGTAAATTACAGGAATGTTTGGATCTTTGTTTGGAGAAGCTCAACTACTATGACATTTATCCAAGGAAACAAGTTGCACCAAATAAAATAAGAAGCGTCGGTTATGCCTTAGCAATGCAAGGGTCAGGAATCCCATACATTGACATGGGTTCAGCAATCATTAAACTAAACGATGATGGTTTCTTTAACTTAATGGTAGGCGCTACAGATATTGGTACAGGATCAGATACAATCTTGGCTCAGATTGCTGCTGAAGCATTGGAAGTCCCTGTGGAGAAAATTATTGTTTATTCTTCAGATACAGATTTAACACCTTTTGATACTGGAGCTTATGCTTCAAGTACAACCTATGTTTCAGGGCATTCTGTTCGTATTGCAGCAGAAAAGATGAAAGAAAATATCATTGAAGCAGGTAGAAAACATTTTAACAGCCATCATGTGAACTATGTAGAAGGTGTATTAACTTGCGAAGATCAATCAATTACCTTGAAAGATTTTTCAACAAAATTATTCTACTCAGAAAATCAAGAGCAATTGGTCGCTTCAGGATCTTATGTAGGCACAAAATCGCCTCCACCATATATGGTTGGTGGTGTAGAAATCGAAGTCGATACCCGTACTGGAGAAGTTGATATATTAAATTATGTAGCGGTTGTTGATTGTGGTACTACCATCAATCCTAATTTGGCTAAAATACAAGTGGAAGGTGCAATTGTTCAAGGTATAGGCATGACCATGTACGAAGAAGTCAATATTTCCGAACAAGGTCACAATTTTAACAATTCCTTTATGAGATACAAAGTCCCAACAAGAATGGAGATCAAGCACCTTGATGTATCCTTTGTAGAATCTTATGAACCTTCTGGACCATTTGGTGCAAAATCTGTTGGAGAAATTGGTATAGATACTCCACCAGCGGCTTTGTCAAATGCACTTAAGAATGCTATTGGTAAGCGAATCAACGTCTTGCCTATACGTGCCGAAGATGTTTGGAAATCAATTAAGGCATAACCTAAGGTTATGCTTTTCTTTTATTTTTTGCTATAATAAGGAAAAGATTAAGGAGCATTATGGATTACAAAGTTAAAAATAAACTCAATAATCTTCTCAGAGCTGTGGAGTTTGAACGAGAAGAAGAAAGAGAAAGACATCATTATGAAATGCAGCATCTAACCGGATATCAAAGAGAAAAAAAGGGAAGAGCTATTATTGATTTACATAAAAAAAGTGCAGGTAGACTCATTACAGGGGAATATCTTTATCAGTTCAAGAAAAAAGGAACCATTGAAAGTGAAATCACTGTTGGAGACCAAGTTATTATCAGTCAACACAGTCCTATGGATAAAAATAATCCTAATGGAATTGTTTATGAACTGAAGAAAAAATCAATTACCGTGGCTTTAACAAAACAACTGAGAATGACCAATGCCAATCCTATTCGAATTGACTTAAGTGTCAATGACACGACTTATATGCGTATGGAAGAGGCATTATTACGTATGAAAAGTTTAGAATATTCAAAGTTTCATACGATTTTTTCAGGTCAATATAAGGTCAGTACAAATCCGAGCCATCATGTACACTATGATTTAAATACAATTCAAAACGATGGTGTAAATTTAGCTTATAACTGTAATGGCTTTTATTCCATTCAAGGACCACCTGGCACTGGAAAAACCTTCACTGCCGCTCATCTCATTAAAGATATTATAGAATCTGGGAAAAAGGTGATTATCAGTGCAGATTCCAATGCTGCAGTAGATCATTTAATACGACATTGTATCTTACTTGGACTGGATCCACTTCGAATTGGCAATCCTATTCGCGTCAACGAAGATTTAAAGCCTTATACCTTAGACTATAAAGTATTTCATCATGCATTGTATGAAGAAATAAGCCAGAATCAAACTTTATTAGATCTGCTCAAGGAAGAACAGAGTACTATGAAAAGGCCCGAAGCAAAAGATACTCGAGGGTATTCATATTCAGAATTGGTTCAACTTCTTGAGACAAACCAAAGTGGTAGAGGGTTATCTAAAATGCAGATTAGAGAAATGAAACCCTTTCTGAAAGTGCAAAAGAAAATCGATACCTTGTATCATAAAATACAAACCATGAAACAAGAGATTCAGGAATATTTGTTGATGAAGCATCCACTAATAGCAACAACAAATTCAACTGCTGGAAGCATGATTCTTGACGCCATGCATTTCGATTGGGCAATTATTGACGAAGCCGCTCAAGCTTCAATGCCTTCTGCACTGATTCCTATTAGTAAAGCAAATCGTTTTGTTTTGATTGGTGATCATTATCAATTACCACCGGTTGTTCTCAATGAAGAAGCCAAAGAATTAGGCTTAGATCAATCCCTTATGGATTATTTAGCTGATTTATATCCTTATTTTATGACAAGATTAACCAAACAATATAGGATGCATCATGTCATCAATGATTTGGTCAGCAACATGTTTTATAATGGGGAGCTTATCCCTGATGCTTCAGTTAAAAATCGAAGAGTGCTTAAGGGTCAAATTATTGATATTCATCACGTGGAAGGTGAAGAGATGATGCAAAAGGATTCAAAATCATTTTATAATGATCTTGAAATTGATAAGGTCGCAGAAGTTATTAATTATTTGTTTGATCAAGGTATTCAAAGCAACCAGATTGCTGTTATTTCCCCATATAAGGCTCAAACAAGAAAACTGCAAGGATTATATCCAACCATTGAAATAGATACAGTAGACGCCTTTCAAGGACGAGAAAAGGATGTTGTAATTATTTCTTTTGTACGCTCAAACGATCATCATACTTTAGGTTTTTTAACTGATTTCAGAAGATTAAACGTGTCTATCTCAAGGGCAAAATCTAAATTAATTCTCATAGGTAATATCAAGCAATTAAAACAAAATAGAATGTATAGAGATTTATTGGATTATATTAATCTATTGGAATAAGAACTAAATCATAAATATAAAATTAATGAAGTCTTTTAAAACAAAGAAAAATAGAGGTATCCCAGGGGATTACCTCTATAATATTATTTTGAAATAAAAGCTTGTAGAATCTACAAGCTAAATGGAAGTTTCTTTTAATAATACACCTTTATTTCTTTCCTCAGCATGTTTAATTGACCAATCATTTCTGAAGAGAATAACAGGGTGATCATGTTTATCTACGACAAGTTGAGAATCCATAGGTACTGAGAACGTACTAGCATTGAATCCGACCATATGAATCCATCTAATGAAACGGTAAGGCTGTAATTCAATCAAAACATCTACACCGTATTCATTTTCTAATCTGTATTTAAGCACTTCAAACTGAAGTACACCGACAACACCTACAATAAGTTCTTCAACACCAATATTGTGCTTCTTAAAAACTTGGATACTACCTTCATCAGATAATTGTGTAATACCTTTAATAAATTGTTTTCTTTTTAAGGAGTTTTTAATGGTTACTTTAGCAAAATGCTCAGGTGCAAAAGAAGGAATATCTTCATACATAATTTTTGAATTATCTTCACACAAGGTATCACCAATATTGAAGATACCGGGATCATGAATACCAATTATATCACCAGGGAAGGCGTCTTCAACAATCACACGATCCTGTGCTAAAAATTGCTGTGGTTGCGCCAATTTGATTTTTTTATTGGTTCTGACATGGTTAACTGACATGCCTTTTTCAAATTTGCCTGAGCAAATACGCATAAATGCAATTCTATCTCTATGATTCTTGTCCATGTTGGCTTGAATCTTAAAAATAAAACCTGTAAAGTTTTCATTCTTTGGATCAATTAAACCTTCATTTGATTTCCTTGGTTGTGGTCCAGTTGAGATATTTAAGAATGATTCTAGAAATGGTTCTACACCAAAGTTGGTTAAAGCTGATCCAAAATATACTGGTGTTAATTCTCCATGTAAAATTTTATCAAGATCAAAATTATCTCCAGCTACATCCAATAACTCAATATCTTCTAAAAGTTGTTCGTGTAACGTTGAACCCAAAAGAGTTTCCAATTTTTCGTCATCATAATTACTACGAATAACACCAGTTTTGTTAGAACCATGGTTTCCATCTGAGAATAATTCGATTTGCTCGTCAAGACGATTATAAACACCTTTGAAATTTTTACCAGAACCAATTGGCCAGTTGACAGGGGTTGCACGAATACCAAGAACAGACTCAATTTCTTCAATAAGTTCAAAAGGTTCTTTCCCTTGACGGTCCATTTTATTTACAAATGTAAAAATAGGAATATTCCTCATATTACATACTTTAAATAATTTAATCGTTTGAGCCTCTACACCTTTAGCACAGTCTACAACCATTACAGCACTATCTGCAGCCATTAATGTACGGTATGTGTCCTCACTAAAATCCTGGTGACCAGGTGTATCTAAAATGTTAATGCAATGATTATCATATTCAAACTGTAATACTGATGAGGTCACTGAGATACCTCTTTGTTTTTCGATTTCCATCCAATCCGATACAGCATGTTTCTGTGATTTTCTTGATTTAACAGATCCAGCTTCTCGAATGGCACCACCATATAACAAGAACTTTTCTGTCAAAGTCGTTTTACCAGCATCCGGATGTGAGATGATAGCAAATGTTCTTCTTCTATCTATTTCAAGATGAAATTGATTCATGACACTTCTCCTTTTAATTATTACAACTCCTCTATAGTAACGTTTTAATGTACTATTGTCAATACAATATCTAAGGTAGACATACCTAATCCCACAGCAGCTATGTTATAATATAAAGAAGTAGGAGGTATACATGGAAAAAGGAAAATGTCCAATTTGTCATCAAGACAATCATTGTGCTATGGTAGCAGGTAAAGACCCATTAAGTTGTTGGTGTATGACTCGAAAAATTCCTGAAGGATTGGCTGATATGGTACCAGAAGCACAACGAAATCAATCCTGCATTTGTGAAGCTTGTGTTATAAAATATAATCTTGAACATCCTAATCAAAAGGAGGATTCATGAAGAAAATTTGTGTCATTGGTAGTTTGAATATAGACCATATTTTTTATGTAGATCATTTAACGCAACCAGGTGAAACACAACGTGCTTCCGGTTATGAAATGTATTATGGTGGAAAAGGTGGTAATCAAGCTGTTGCTTGTCGACTGCTTGGTCTAGAGGTCTCAATGGTTGGTGCAATCAACCTTAATGATGCCGGAAAAGCTTATTTATCTTTTTTAAAGCATATAGGTATTAAGACGGATCTCATTGTTGAAAGCACGTCTGCTACAGGCATGGCTTTTATTGAAGTCGATCAATATGGTGAAAATAAGATCACGACCTGGGGTGGTGCAAACTACAAGTTAAAGAAGAGTTGGTTTGAAGAGCATATCAATCATATATTATCCCACGATATTTTTATGTTTAGTTTAGAAATACCCAAAGAAATCATAGAATATTTAATGCCAATATTAATAGAACATCAGAAAATAGTAATATTAGATCCAGGTCCTGTTAAAAACTTTACAGACAAAATGCTATATGATGGTATGATTGTAACACCTAATAACATTGAGTATGCTTATATTAAAGATAACTTTAAAGCACACACTTTGACAGTTATTCAAAAAGAGGGGCATAGGGGAAGTACATTTACGCAAGGTGACCTTATATATCATGAAGATGCTTTTCTGGTAGACGTGATTGATACCGTCGGTGCCGGTGATACTTTTAATGCAGGGGTTGCTTATGCCATTGCACATCAATTTAAACCTGAGGAGATACTCATATTTGCCAATGGATGTGGTGCTTTGGCCACGACGAAAAAAGGTGCACAAAATGGTATGCCAACTGAAGAGCAAGTAAAGGCACTTATTCACAATAGAATTAATGATCAAATTGAGTAGCATTACTGAACTGTCAAATAAAAAAACCACCTAGGTGGTTTTTTCTTGTTCTAACAAATGTTTGCCACCAAACCGGATTAAAATTAAACCCAGTGGCGCTGTAACGATTATTGCCAACACAGCCATGGCTAATATTGTATCTCCTGATGGTATGCCTAACCCTAAAGGTATTGCTCCAATCGCTGCTTGAACTGTCGCTTTTGGAATATAAGCAAATGCTGTAAAAATACGTTCCTTCATGTTTAATTTCGTATTAAAAGTTGCAATAATTACACCAATAGTTCGTGCAATTAAACCAATACCTATAATTAATAATCCCTTTAAACCGGTATCGAAAGCAACGTGAATATTCACTTGAGAACCTATTAAAATAAATAATAAAATTTCAGCAAACACCCAGATTTTATTGTATTTGACAGCTAATCTCTTAGCTACAATCTCTCTCTTCTCTAAAATGATAAAACCAATAGTCATTACACCCAACAAACTAGCAACAGGAACCGTATGGCTAAGAAGTTTTTCTAAACTTGTTAGTAAAGTTGCAATGCCTAAAATAATAAGCACTTTCTTAGTGTCTCTAATATGATACTTTTCAAATAACAATACAAGGACTAAACCTGCAGCAACGCCGATACCGATACCTAACAGGATCGCAATGGGAATATTGAGGAGTTGAATACCAATATTAACTTGACTGCCACTGTAAAAACCTAAGAAAGCTGTAAAAATAGTAATAGCAACAACATCATCTATAGAAGCACTTGCGAGTATAAGCGTTGGAATTTTCTTTTCAGTGCCAATCTTATTCTCCATAAAATTGAGCATACTTGGAACCACAACCGCTGGGGATACAGCAGCAATAATAAAGCCAAGTATTCCGCCTTCAACAAAGGTGAATCCTAATAGTCTTGTAGATATAAATGCGATCGTTAAACCTTCAATTACACCGGGAATAAAACTCATTAATAATGCAGTTTTACCAACTTCTTTTAAATTTCTTTTGCTAATGCCAAGTCCCGCTCTTAATAAGATAATAATTAAAGCAAGTTTTCTTAAGTCTTCAGAAATCATCATAATAGAATCATCTAAAAGATTGAAACCATATTGGCCAATAAGTACACCTATAATTAACATACCCAATAACCCTGGCAATTTAATTTTCTCAAATAAATAATTTGCGAGTAGACCTAAAATAATAATAATTGCAATACTTGTTGTCATACGATACTTCCTTTCTCTATGCATTATAACACAAAGAAGGAAAAATTTAGCATAATGAAAGAGATATTTTCCTTGAATTTTGTCGAATTATAGTATTTAATTATGATAGGTAGTACATAAGTTAGGAGGGGAACTTATGAGTGTGGATTTTGTTTTATATAGTCTTAACAGGGCTAAAAAGTTAATGCATCATTATGTAGATCAATTATTAAAGCAAGATGGTTTTGAAGATTTAGTATCTTCATATGCTGACATTTTAACGTCGTTACATTTTAATGAAGGACAATTAAAAATGCATCAGATTAGTGATCTTGTTGGTAAAGATAAGTCTACTGTAACTGTTTTAGTGAATCGATTAATCGACCGAGATTATATACTGAAGGAAAAAAGTCAACTTGATAAAAGGGTAACTTATATTAAATTGACCGAAAAAGGTAAATCAATTCAAAAGGATTTTATTGCTATGGCGAATCAAGTAGAAACCATTGCATTTACAGATTTTACTAATGATGAAATCAATTCATTTAAATCTTATATGAATCGTTTACAAACAAATTTTGAAGAAGTGATGAAAGAATAATTCATCACTTCTTTTAAGGAGGAAATCATGAAAAAGGCTTATTTTGGTGGTGGTTGCTTCTGGTGTGTAGTAGGAAGCTTTGATGTATTTGAAGGAGTGACTTCAGTAATATCTGGATATATGGGTGGTCATGTTGAAAATCCGACTTACAAAGATGTTAAAACTCAGGAATCCGGTCATTATGAAGTAGTAGAAGTAACATATAATGAGGAAATCATTGATTACAATACACTTTTACAAGTTTTTTGGCGACAAATAGACCCTACGGACTCAGAAGGTCAATTTCATGATAGAGGCCCATCTTATAGAACTATTATATTCTATACGGATGAAGAGCAAAAAATTCTAGCAGAAAAATCAAAAGCTGAAATGGATGCTTCAAATAGGTTCCCTGGTAAAATCGTAACTGAAATAAAGCCATTAGTACCTTTTTATCCAGCTGAAGAATATCATCAAGATTTTTACAAAAAAAATCCTGAGGATTACAAGGAAGATCGTGGAAAATCCGGTCGTGACGAATTTATTAAGAAGTATTGGGGAGACGATTACTGGACAATATATGAATAATTTACGTTTATTGTAAAATAATCAATTAATTGACATCAAATTAATTCCCGTGATAAAATTGAGTTGGAGTAAAAGGGAGGAAGAGCATGAAAAAATTACTTTTAATTGTGAGCATTGCTATGATGATGTTTATGCTAGCAAGTTTTACAATGGCGGACACAATTGATCCTGAAATCATTGCAATCGTGCAAACAGATGTTGATCAAACCAACGCAACCATTGATGCTATGATTGAAAAAGCACTAGATCGTGCAGATGAAATTCTAGATCAATATGAAGACAATTGCAAATTAGCTAAAAAAGAATTAGAGGGTCAAAGCTTAACTGATCGTTTAAATTCATTAACCGCTAATAAAGATGTAGAAATTACTAATTTGATCAATAATCTAGTAAATGATACTAATGCAGTTGCACAAGCTATGTTTGCGAGAGCAAATGATTTGGGAGTTACAGTACTTTGTGAATTGGTTCCTGTAATCATTGATGGCAGAACTGTAATGATTGACCCAATTAGAGTTATTGGAGACTAGAATTGATGAATGGATTTCATATTGTTAAGCGTGAAAAACCACTAGATATCGCAACTCAAAAGTCTTCCAAATTAAAATTACTAGCAAGAAATTCTTCAATGGAAGTAAGGGAACAAACAATCTATAAAGATAAAATGTTTGTAATATATCCAGCTGATAAAGAAGATAATTTTGAATTCTTTTATATTTTAGAAGGAGAAATAGTTAGTGATGATACAGATGAAATTTTAACAAAAGGGGATTCAATTTTTTTTACAAACTTAAAAAATTCAATGAATTTTAGAGCAAATACTGAAGTTAGAATTTTGTATGTAATTAATGATTCAATTTTTCATGTCCTAAGCGATGAAATGAAAGAAATTGTTGAAACAACCAACAAAGTTCATGAAAAAGACCAATATACTAGAGAACATGGAACAAGAGTACTGCAATATTCATACTTAATTGCTAAACAAATGAAATTGAAAGGTGAAACATTAGAACGCGTTCATTTTGCATCATTATTTCACGATGTTGGGAAACTGGAAATTCCTTACGATATTCTTAACAAACCAGGTAAATTAACTAACAAAGAGTACGAAATTATTAAAACACATTCGTATCATGGATCACAAATCATTAAACGATTATATTTTAAGAATTTAGAAGAGATAGTTTTACAACATCATGAACGACTTGACGGTTCTGGATATCCAAATGGTTTAAAAGGTGATGAGATTTTACTTGAAGCAGCAATTATTTCTGTTGCTGATACCTTTGATGCTATGACCTCTGATCGGCCATATCGTAAAGCATTGCCAAAATCAGTTGCCATTAAAGAGCTGGTTGATTATCGTGGGATACATTATCGTGAAGATGTTGTTGATGCATTTTTAAAAGTTATAGAAAATGACTAGGGAAACCTAGTTTTTTTTTGGGAGTTTTTTTACTAATAGGGTATAAAAGGATTGGAGGTGATTTTATGAATCATAAAATTCTTAGTGTCTTTGATTTAGAAGGTAAGGACTTAGAAAAATTTTTAGAAAAATATGGTGATATTTTCGAACCTAAATACGTTGATTTAGAATACTACAAACTTTATTATCTTGGCAAATTTGATCATGATCGACTTATTTTTGAGTACATGGCACAGACTTATGAGATTGATAAAGTCTTGTATCCAGGAAGTTTTATCCATATAACACCATCATTTGACTTTGAAAATGTAACTTATGTTGATATTTACCCAAACATTGAAGATTTCTTTTCAGATGAAGATGTACTTAAGTATATTGAACTTCATAAAAATTACCAATCTCCAACTACAATATGTTACAAAGAAATCAGTTATGTTAATTTGGAGGGTCAATATGACCTTATCATTTCTAGTAACGCTGGTAGTGTTTCAATCGACTGTAAAAAGAATCTAAAAAATGGCGGTTATTTGTTAGTTAATAATGGTCACTCAGATGCAGATAATGCATTTGCAGATGACGCATATGAGTATCTGGGATACTTTAAGTTTAATATCAATAAAGATCATGTGCAGTTTATTTTAGATAATACCAGTTATAAAAGTAGTGATTTCTGCTTATTTAGAAAATTATAAAGGATCGAATTATGAAAACTCAAACAAAATATCTAATTGTAGGCATAATCTTTGGATTAATGTTTCCAGTAGGAGCACTTCTGTTGGAAATTTTTGTTCAAAAAACTGTGAATATTTTAACCTTGCATCAAAACAATACATTGCTTTATATGGTTGATTCTGCCCCTATATTTTTAGGTATATTTGCATACCTAGGAGGAGTACAACATGATAAAGCGATTAAAACTTCTCAAGAATTAGATTTGAAATTAGCTGATTTAAAACAATTAATTAAACAAGACGAACTTCATACTTCTCACTTGGAATCAACCTATAAGGAAGTAAAACATATATCAAAAATTTTGTTTGAAAACATGGAAGAAATAACCTATGAATGTAAATCTATGGAGCATGTCATCAGTATTCTAAAGGATAATGCCAATGCCATAGGTGATCTCAAGGATCAATTGTTCTCAAATATGAATTCTACATCAACCCACGTTGAAAAAATTGGAGATATAGTCAATCAATCGGGTAAAGTTTTCAAAGATTTCAACAAAAATTTAATTTTACTGAATACACATTCAGAAGATATGTTAATGGATTTAGAAAAACAAGATAAATATGTTAATCAAATGGCAAATAATATTTCTGAAATAGGTGAGTTAAAGAATACTGTTGATTCAATTGCATCACAAATTCAAATGCTTTCATTAAATGCCTCTATAGAAGCTGCAAGAGCTGGAGAAGCTGGCAAAGGTTTTTCAGTTGTTGCAAGCGAAATACAAAATCTTGCAATCGCTACGAATGAAGCCACTGGTAAAATAGAATCTGCTGTTGGAAATGCATTTAAAGAATATAATTTATTGCATCAAGCTACTGAAAATACAGTGAAATTATTGGAAATTTTCAAAGAAAACATATTTTCTCTACGAAAAGGGATAGAAAACATTGAAAAGGGACAAAGCGAAAACAACACTGAAACTGAAGAAATCAGTAAAGCTCTCTTTAATGAAAGCCAAATTGTTCACAACCTCTATGAAAAAATGAATCATATTCTTATGAGTATTGAAAATGTAGATCAAGCCAAAATTAAAAGTATTGAAACCGTACAAAATAATCAAAAACAAATTGTTGCATTAAATGACATAATAAAAAGACCATAAGGTCTTTTTTATTTACTTTCATATTGTCAGTACTTTATAATTTCCTTTTAAATAGTCTGTTAATTCTTGTGAAGGGTCTACCAAATCAAAATCAAGGCTACGGAGAGCTGTCGTTGTATTACTTTGATTAGCGACTGTCTTACATGCTTTAATTTGTACACCATGCTTGATAAGCTCTGACATTTGAGTTTTTACCAGGGTATCATTTAATACCCATTTGACAGAAGAACCCCATAAGATTACGATAATGTCTTGCCACCATTCGTGATTAAGAGCATCTTGAATATAGGGGATGACCATATCACTAAGCGCTAACTTTTCATTGGTTGTTACCAATACAACAAGTTTATCCATTTTAAACCTCCGAATTCTCAACAATTTCGATAGCTTTTTTTATCTTATCAAATGAATACCCTTTTTGTGAGAAAAAATACATCAATTTCTGTTTTATTTCATAATCATTATATTTATTTTTACATTCATAATCCTTTTTCTTTTTTCTTAAATCATTGACTAAATTCTCTTGTTCATATAATAATATTTGATCATCAATATCAAACAGCGCTTCCTCTATGATTTGTTGCTTGATGCCCTTTTGATTCAGATCATATTGTATACGTTTCATACTGTGTTTGGACAATGATAACTTATCATGAATATAAGCTTTTGCATAAGCCAGATCATCAACAAAATTATATTCCTCTAAAAAGAGCATCACTTCATCTATAATGACTTGTGGATATTCTAGAATCATAAGCTTTTGTATCACTTCTTTTTTACTTTTCATTTGCTTTTGTAGATACTTTAAAGCACTGGATTTTGCTTTGGCATAAAGTTCTTTTTGCAGAATCATCTCATAAAGTGTATCATTGATTTCCTGCTTAACACTTAAATTAAGAAATACAATTACATCTTCAGAGATTCCTAGCTTAAATTCGCCATCAATATACAAGCTGTATCTATTTTTATTATTTTTTTGTTGCTCGATTTTTGTAATGACCATCATAAACCTCTTTATAAAATTTCCCTTGAATGATATGATTTAAAATAAAAGGAGCAAAAATGAATACTTTTCAATTAAAATTATTAGCTGTGATCCTTATGGTGATCGATCATATTGGCTTTTTTATTTTTCCTGATGTCGTTACATTCAGGATCATAGGAAGACTCTCTTATCCGATATTTGCATATCTCATTACAGTTGGCTTCAACTATACTAAGAATCCCATTAAATATTTTATGAGACTCTTTATTTTTGCATGCATTATTCAATTTCCATCACTTTTTATGGATATCCCCATCAACATTTTCTTTACCCTTAGTCTTGGTTTATTATTACTGATCATTCACACAAGATATGAAAGTATTGGCTTAAGACTTTTAATGATGATAGGCGTCTTACTTCTAACAGACATCTTATCTCCTGATTATAGCGTTTATGGTGTGATGCTAATTTATTTACTTTATATTTTGAAACCAATTTATCAAAAGATTATTGGCATGATTCTACTTAGTATTTTATATTATGGACTTTTCAACATTCAAGTCTTTTCCGTTTTAGCTTTAATTCCAATATATTTCTACAACCAAAAAGAAGGACCGAAGTGGAAGATATTCTTCTATACTTTTTATCCAGTTCATCTTGTAATTCTGCAATGGATCAGCCTTAATATATAATTTTAAGGGGCTCAAACAAATCAACAATGAAATCTGGCTTCATTGAATTTAATTTTTCTTTACTATGAGAACCTGTGGTTATGGAAATTACCTTTGCACCTATATGTCTTGCCGTTTGAATATCCAATACTGTATCACCAATAATAATGATTTCATCATAATCATCTGGGAATACTTCCTTTGATTTTTTTAATGCGGCTTCTGCA
Organism: Clostridia bacterium; assembly: GCA_016937975.1. GTDB lineage: Bacteria > Bacillota > Clostridia > Peptostreptococcales > Acidaminobacteraceae > JABXKX01. The sequence goes on along the minus strand of JAFGVN010000099.1, from coordinate 17,217 downwards.
ATTTCAAAACGCTTCAAACCATCTTCGCCATAACCACCAGTTTTAAAATATTGCCACAAATTAAGCTTTTCAAGCTTGTATTGTGCACCAATTGACAATTCGCCTGTAATTAAAGCTAAATGATATTTTTTATCGCTTAAGTATTGAACGAATTCTAAGGCATCAACATTTATCCTCCATACATCTGTTTTTTTAAACTTTTCTAATTGAATAATATAAAGATCTAAAAATGAATTCCATAGATTTTCACTATACTCAATGTTATGATTTGATAAAATTTCCTTAAAAACATCATGATCACTTCTAGCAGATGTATCGACATCTTTCATCGCATTTTCGATTTTCAACAAATTGTCGATGGCATATGAGAAAGGTAAGTCTGTTCTTTCATCTCTTTCTATTAAAGTACCATTTATATCAAAGAAAAATAATTTATTCATAAAACACCTCCATAATGATTATAGCATAGTTCTAATTGAAGTATTCACATCATTTCGTCAAGAAGTTGTTGATTTTAGCACTAATTTTACCTACAATAATATAGAAAAAGAGGAGAATTAATGAAAATTATAATATCACCAGCGAAAGTTCAAAATGGCAGAAATTTATTAAACTTTCCAATGGTACCTATACCATATCCTGAACAAACTCAATTTCTAAAGAATACCCTTGTAAAAATGTCAAAAAAAGATTTATCGAAACTTATGAAAATAAAAGATAAATTATTGGATGCGACTTTTACATTGTTACATGAAGATCAAGATGAGCAACATGCCATTACAAGATATAATGGTATTGTTTTTAAGGAAATCAACAGTCATTTGTTTGATGATATTCAACTTCAATATCTCAATAGACATTTAAGAATTCTTTCTGCTTATTATGGCATCCTTAAACCCTTAACAGGTATTAAGCCTTATCGTCTAGATATGACTATGCATCCAAATCAAATTAATCTTTATGATTACTGGCATAATGCAGTAAATGAGTATTTTGATGACCATGAGTTAATTATTAACTTGGCTTCATTGGAATTTAGTCAATTGATAAGTAAACCACTTCTGAATATTCATTTTAAAGAAGAACTTAGTGATGGCAGTACAAAAGTCGTTACTGTTCGAGCAAAAAAGGCAAGAGGCATGATGGTACAATTCATGGTTGAAAACCTTATTGAGGAACCTGAAAAACTCAAACAATTTTCTGAAATGAACTATCAATTTTCTGAAAAAGAAAGCGATCAGAACAACTACGTTTTTATTGCATCCTATGAATAGTTAAAAAATTAAAAAAATTTGAAAAAAATTTGAAAGTATGTTATTATTTAAAAGGAATTTGAATTTAATATTGCTTTAAAGTGAAGGCATTCATTTAAATTATAGGGGGCTTAAATGAATGTTGGATAGAAGCAATTTACATAGTACGCCAAAAGACGAAAAAAGTTCGTCTTTTGTTTTTTTTTACAATAAATCACCAAAAGGATTGTATGAAGTGATAATAGTATCTTGATGTAATTAATCCTATAATTAAATTAGTTAAAGAATAGGAGGCACTAATGGCAGGTTTAAATTTAAAAGGTATTAATAAAATCTATCCAAATGGATTTCACGCAGTAAAAAGCATTGATTTGGAAATTAAAGATAAGGAATTTTTAGTATTTGTTGGTCCATCGGGTTGTGGTAAAACGACAACGTTAAGAATGATTGCAGGTCTAGAAGAAATTTCAGATGGTGAATTGCTTATTGGTGAACAAGTTGTCAATAATATTTTACCTAAAGATCGTAACATTGCTATGGTATTCCAAAACTATGCGTTATATCCTCATATGACTGTATTTGAAAACATGGCATTTGGTTTAAAACTTAGAAAAGTTAAAAAAACAGATATTGAAGCTAAGGTTAATAAGGCTGCAGGTATCCTAGGCATTGAAAACTTATTGAAAAGAAGACCAAAACAGTTATCCGGTGGACAAAGACAACGTGTGGCTTTAGGTCGTGCAATTGTTAGAGAGCCAGAAGTATTCTTGATGGATGAACCATTATCCAATCTTGATGCAAAATTAAGAGTTCAAATGAGAGCAGAATTGATTAAATTGCATCATGAATTAGATACTACTTTTATTTATGTCACACATGACCAAACAGAAGCCATGACTATGGGTACTAGAATTTGTGTTATGAACAATGGTTCAATTCAGCAAGTAGACACACCTAGAGAAATATACAATCATCCTGCAAATATGTTTGTTGCAAGTTTCATAGGTGCACCTCAAATGAACTTCATGGATGGTAAATTGATTGAAGAGAATGGTCAATTATTAGTGGATTATAATGGTTTTAAATTACCATTACCAGAAGATAAAGTCAAAGTAGCCAAAGAAAAAGGCTATATTAATAAAGAATTAATAATCGGTTGTAGACCTGAAGATATTATGATTGATGGTGACACTGGTTTTGATGCTGAAATAGAAGTTATTGAATTATTAGGGTCAGAAACTTATATTTATTATAGTGCTTTTGGCAAAACTTTCATTGCAAAAGAAGGCAAACACTTTACAAAAGTCAGAGGTGATAAAATGAAAATTGCCTTTAAAAACAATGTTCATGCTTTTGATAAAGAAACTGAAGAAGCAATTTTCTAGCCCAGACTTTTCTGGGCTTTTTCAAAGATTAAGGGTATAATCTAATAAAGGAGGTCATTATGTATAACATTGAATCTTTAGAGCAAATACTTAATATACCACTTCAAATCACAAAGAATGAACAAATTATCTATCAATCAAAAAAAAATACTAACGGTTATACTTTTACCTTGGAACAATATACCATTAGTTCGAGTTGCATGATAAATGATTCTGCTCTTAATCTAATACAAATTGTATTAAAATATAATGATAATATAAAGCCTTTTTGGCATAGAGTCTTGTTAAATCAATCTTTTCAAACAACTGAAATTCCAGAATTATACGGAAGCAATGAGTTGAAAACAGTATGGCTTATTAAGGGCAAACGTATTATTTATGATTTACCTATTGTTAAAGAAATGTTTGAGTCCTCTGAAGTCATTGTCGTTCATAAAAATCTTCTTGTAGCAATTGTCATAGAAACTGAAGAATTAACACCTTATCAACTTTTGGATCAACTTGAAATGGAAACCATGAAAAATATTATCATTATTGAGGGTCCACATGTTGTATCAATTGATGAGATTCATCAATCCTATGAACATGCTTTGGAGTTGGATAAAATGAATATCACCAATAATCGTGTCGTTCAATTTAAACATGCATTAATTGAACAATTGATTGCTTTGTCGCAGCACGACAAATTAAATGCTTTTTATGAACGATATCATGAAATTTATCCAATGACTAATATGAATCAGGAACTTGTTGAAACAACACACAGTTTTTTTAAGAACAACCTCAATATTACAGATACAGCCAACGAACTGTTCTTACATAGAAATACTTTAATTTATAGACTTAATAAAATTCAACAATTAACTCAATTGGATATTAGAAATTTTGAAGATGCCAATAAAATGAAAGTTCTGCTTATCATCAAAAGTAATCAAATCGACTGATTACTTTTTTTTAGTTGGGTATTTTCTTAGTGGGGTGATGTTATGCGAAAAATATTAATTATGATTCTAATGTTCATTGTATTAATTGGTTGTAGCGAAAAAACAATTAAAGTTGGTGTCATAGCAGATTTATCAACTAAAAACTCTCAACTCGGTATTGATGCTAGAAATGCTGTAATTTTACTTGTAGATCAAGTCAATGAAAAAGGTGGCATCAATGGGAAGAAAATCGAATTGATTGTTAAAGATGATGAAAGTAATTTAGAGTCAGCAAAGATACAGCACGAGGATTTTATGAGTGAAAAAGTTCATTTAATTATTGGACATCTCACGAGTAATATGGCTGAAGTAATGGTTGAAACGAATTCAAATGAACTAATGTTTATTGCACCAAGCATATCAACAGACAGTCTTACTCAAATTGATGATTATATCCTTAGAACATCACCAATAAATAGTAATCAAGCAAAAGTTTTATCCGATTATCTTTTAAAACATGATATCCAAGAGTTTATAGTTGTTTATGACTTGCACAACAAAGAGTATACAGAAGACTTAGTAAATAAGTTGGTTGAATCCTATGAGGATGAAAACCACCATATCATTTTAAAATTACCTTATGATTCCTCAGAGGATGCATTAGAAGATGTTGTTAAAAAAATAAACATCAATAATGACTCTCATATTTTATTTGTATCTCAGGCAACAGATACGGCTTTTTTCTTACAGTATTTAAGAAAAGACAATCCTAATTTTAAATCTTATTCTGTCAGTTGGTCAATGACTAATGATTTAATTCAAAAAGGAGGACCTTCTGTTGAAAACACAATATTTGTTGGTGTAAGAATCCCAGAAACAGAAACGGATTCTTATAAAACCTTTAAAGACACATTTGAAAACCGCTTTGGGTAAAAGCCATCATTCATTAGTATTTTGGCATATGATGCAGCTAATGTACTTATGTTAGGTATTGAAAATGCAAAAAGTGACGATCCTGACAAAGTAAAATCTGCTATTTTAAAAATTGGTTCTTTTAATGGAATAAATGAAACTTTTAACATCGATGCATATGGTGATAATAATCGTCAATATATGTTGTATATTCTTAAAGATAAAGAATTTGTAGTATATAAAGATCAATAAGACGCATAGCGTCTTTTTCTTTTTAGTAAATTTCAATGATATTGTTGGATTAGGGTTAAATGCCCTTATGGCGCACCACTCTTGTTTTTAAGACCATGGCCACAGAAACAAGAGACGACTTCTTCAAAGATATTTTAAACTTAATAGAAATTAACCCATAGCATAAGTATTCACATTACAAATTCAAAAGCTCTTATAATGAATAGATTTAGTTATATTTTTCACATTTAACAGTGAATTTACTGAAAATTCGAGTAATTTACGATGAAATAGTGTACAATAATCGTATTAGATGTAATAATTTTTCGTTACATCAACTCATTATTGGGTATAGTTTATGAGATGACATATTACTTTTATGAAAGAAAGGACGGTGTAATTCAATGAAGCCTGAAGCTCAAAAGGAAACAATTAGTGTTGCCAATTTACCTCAAGAAGGTTTTTTAGAGTTAGATCAGTACATTGAAACAACAGCCAAAGACGAATCAGTTTTGATTCATGTATTACATAAGGCACAATCTATCTTTGGTTACTTGCCAAGAGAAGTACAACTGTACGTCGGTAGAAAACTTAATGTCTCAGGTGCTAAGGTATTTGGTGTCGTAAGTTTTTATTCCTATTTCACAACAAACCCAGTAGGCAAACATAAAATTAATGTCTGTACTGGCACAGCATGTTATGTTAGAGGCGTTGAAAAAGTTTTTGACAAATTTAAAGAATTACTTGCTGTGGAAAATGGTGGAACAACTGAAGATAAAATCTTTACATTAAAAGATGTACGTTGTGTAGGTGCTTGCGGTCTTGCACCAGTTGTAATGGTTGATGACAAAGTATTTGGTCACGTTAAACCAGAAGATGTTGAAAAAATTATCCAACAGTATAGGGAGGCTGAATAATGAAAATTAAATCTTTGGATGAACTCATTAAAATGCGAGAAGCATCTGTAAAAAAAGTTAATTTACGTGAAACAGGCGAAAATGCTGGAGAGACCATTGAACTTATGGTAGGAATGGCAACATGTGGTATCGCTGCTGGTGCAAGAGAAACATTACAATCACTTATGGAAACCATCCAAACCAATGGATTAGACAATATAAAATTGATTCAAGTAGGTTGTCTAGGTTTTTGTCATAGTGAACCTACGGTTCAATTAAATATGCCAAATCAAGAACCTGTATTATATGGCAATGTTGATAAAGACACTGCAAAGAAAATTGTTGAAGATCATGTTATGAATGGCAAACTTGTTGATAATCATATTTTGATCAAATCATTTGATAAAGCTTAATACAAGGAGGTTTAGGATGAATAAAGTCAGAAGTCACATCATGGTCTGTGGTGGTACTGGATGTATTGCCTCTGAAAGTGATGTGATTATTAAGAATCTTAATGATGCACTTAAAAAGCAAGGTTACGATGAAGAAATAGATGTTATAAAGACAGGATGTTTCGGATTTTGTGGACAAGGTCCAATTGTTAAAGTCCATCCAGATAATGTTTTCTATGTAAAAGTTAAACCTGACGATTGTGATGAAATTGTTGCAGAACATATCGTTAAAGGTCGTGTTGTAGAACGTTTATTATTTGATGAACCGATTACAGAAGAAAAGGTCAAAGAACATTCTCGTATGAATTTCTATAAGAAACAATATAGAATTGCTCTTAGAAATTGTGGTTTAATTAACCCAGAAGATATCACAGAATATATAGCTTTCCAAGGATATGAAGCATTAGGTAAAGCTCTAACGGATATGAAACCTCAAGACGTCATCCAATTATTAACCGATTCAAATTTAAGAGGACGTGGTGGTGGTGGATTCCCACTTGGTCGTAAATGGGGAATGGCAGCAAATAACGCTTCTGATAAAAAGTACATCATCTGTAATGCAGATGAAGGTGATCCAGGTGCATTTATGGACCGTTCCATTTTGGAAGGTGACCCACACAGTGTACTAGAAGCAATGGCAATTGGTGGTTATGCAATCGGTGCTGATGAAGGGATTATTTACATAAGAGCTGAATATCCATTAGCAATCAAACGTTTGGAGATAGCAATTAAGCAGGCTCAAGAATATGGTCTTCTTGGCGACAATATCTTTGGTACTGATTTTTCTTTCAATGTAAGATTGAAACTCGGTGCTGGCGCATTTGTTTGTGGTGAAGAAACTGCCTTAATACATTCAGTTGAAGGCTCAAGGGGTGAGCCTAGTATAAAACCTCCTTATCCAGCTGCTGAAGGTTTAAATGGAAAACCTACAATCGTTAACAATGTTGAAACTTATGCCAATGTCCCTGCAATCATGCTAAAAGGTGCAGAATGGTTCAATTCAATTGGTACAGCGACTTCAAAAGGTACAAAAGTATTTGCTTTAGCTGGTAATGTTAATAATGTTGGTTTAGTTGAAGTACCAATGGGCACAACATTACGTGAGATTATTTATGATATTGGTGGTGGTATTGTTGGCGGTAAAGCTTTCAAGGCTGTACAAACTGGTGGTCCATCAGGTGGTGTTATTACTGTTGCAGATTTAGATACACCTATTGATTATGAATCCTTAAAAGGCATTGGTTCTATGATGGGTTCTGGTGGTATGATTGTAATGGATGAAACGGATTGTATGGTTAACATTGCAAAATTCTATTTGGAATTTACACAAGATGAATCCTGTGGTAAATGTACACCATGTCGTATTGGTACCAAACGCATGTATGAAATTCTTGATCGTATTTGTAGCGGTGAAGGTGAAGCAGAGGACTTGCATAAACTTAGAGAACTTGGTGAAATGATTAAAGGCTCATCATTATGTGGTCTTGGTCAAACGGCACCAAACCCAGTATTAAGTACAATGGAATATTTTATGAATGAATATGAAGCTCATATTTTTGATAAAAAATGTTTGACTGGTACTTGTAAAGCATTAGCGAAGTACTCCATTAACGACAATTGTATTGGTTGTACAGCATGTGTGAAAGTATGTCCTACGAAATGTATTACAGGAAAAGTAAAAGAAAAACATGTAATTGATCAGGATGCTTGTATCGCATGTGGTGCATGTTATGACGTTTGTAAATTTAATGCAGTAGTGAAGCCATAGGAGGTTTAATAATGGATTTAGTAAATATTAAAATCAACGATGTGCCTTTACAGGTTCCTAAAGGAACAACCATTTTAAATGCCGCGAAGAAGATCAATGTTAAAATACCAACTTTATGTCATTTAGAGCTAGAATGCTTTGGTATTGTTAATAAAGTATCTTCATGTCGTGTCTGTATGGTAGAAGCTTTAGGCAGACCTACTTTGGTTCCTGCATGTTCTGAAGAGGTTTATGAAGGCTTAGAAGTAAAGACAGATTCTTTAAAAGCAATTAATGCTAGAAGAATGGCTGTTGAATTATTGTTATCGAATCACCCTAAGGATTGTTTGGTATGTCCTAAAAACTTAGATTGTGAACTGCAAGCATTGGCACAAGAGCTTGGCGTTAGAGAAATACATTTCCAAGGTCAAATGATGCATTATGAAAAAGATACTTCATCTTATTCTATTGTTAAAGATGCAAATAAATGCGTTATGTGTAGACGTTGTGAAACAATGTGTAACGAAGTACAAACCTGTAACATTTTATCAGCAGTCAATAGAGGTTTTGATGTGTTTGTAGGTCCTGCCTTCAATATGCCAATGGCAGAATCGTCATGTACCTTCTGTGGACAGTGTGTTGCTGTTTGTCCAACTGCTGCATTGACTGAAATGAACTACACAAGAAAAGTATGGAGATCTTTAAATGATCCAAAAATCCATACGGTTGTACAAGTAGCTCCTGCTATCCGTGTTGCCATTGGTGAAGAATTTGGTATGGAACCAGGTGAAGTTACAACAGGTCAATTAGCCGCAGCTTTAAGAAAACTTGGTTTTGATGGTGTTTTTGATACAGATTTTGCTGCAGACTTAACAATTATGGAAGAAGCGTCTGAATTAGTTCATAGAATTCAACACAATGGTACTTTACCGATGTTGACATCATGCTGTCCAGCATGGGTTAAATTCTTTGAACATCAATTTCCTGACATGTTAGATATTCCATCGACCTGTAAATCTCCACAAATTATGTTTGGTACTATTGCCAAAACCTATTATGCTGAAAAGAAAAATTTAGATCCTAAAAATATTCAAGTGATTTCAGTTATGCCTTGTGTTGCTAAGAAAGCTGAAGCCGCTCGTCCTGAGTTAACTAAAGATGAGCATAACAATGTGGATACGGTTATTACAACAAGAGAACTTGCTGCCATGTTAAAGGAAGCGGGTATAGATTTTGCTAATTTAGAACCACAGAGTTTTGACTCTATGTTAGGGGAATCAACTGGTGCTGGTGTAATCTTTGGTGCAACAGGTGGTGTAATTGAAGCTGCTACACGTACAGCTTATGAGTGGATTACAGGTGAAACATTAGAAAATGTTGACTTCCATGCACTTCGTGGTATGGATGGTTTAAGAGAAGCAGATGTGCAAATTGGCGATATCACTTTAAAAATTGGTATTGCTCATGGATTAGGCAATGCTAGAAGATTGCTCGAAGATATAAGAGATGGTAAGTCACAATACCATGCCATTGAAATCATGGCTTGTCCAGGTGGATGTATTGGTGGTGGTGGTCAACCATATCATCACGGCGATATGTCAATCATTGAAAAGCGTCGTCAAGCAATCTATAAAGAGGATGCAGGTATGGCTAGACGTAAATCTCATGAAAACAAGGAAATCTTGGCTCTTTATGATGAGTATCTAGGTAAACCATATGGCGAGAAAGCTCATGAATTATTGCATACTCACTATACACCAAAAGATAAAATCTAATAAAGTGAGGCGCAAGCCTCACTTTTTTACAAATCTATTTTTGGGGTATAATTACATGTAGAGTATACAATAGTTAAATTGTACTAAAAATATCATTGTATTTATATTTCAGACTAGGTGAAAGGGGACCATTATGAATAAAGGTCAAGGAATGGTAGAATATGCTTTTATAGTCGCTCTTGTAGTCATTGTTGTGATTCTTGGTATTACCCTTTTTGGAGAAAGTTTGCAAGCTTTGTATCAGGAAATCTTGAATCATATTTAACATATCATATGATATGTTTTCATATTTTTTAACACAATTGCAACAAAATGTGGTAAACTATCCTTGGGCAATATTTTTTCATAGCAGTTAATTGTTATATGGGAGGAATATTATGAGTAAAAAAGTAGATTTGGATTGGGGTTCATTAAGTTTTGCTTACATGAAAACTGATTTTCGCTACATTTCAAGATGGAAAGATGGCAAATGGGATGATGGTCAACTTGTAGAGGACAATGTGTTAGCTATTAGTGAGGCATCTACAGCATTACATTATGGTCAACAATGCTTTGAAGGTTTAAAGGCATATAGCACTAAAGATGGTGGTATTCAATTATTTAGACCTGATCAAAATGCATTAAGAATGATTCAAAGTTGTAATCGTATTATGATGCCAGAATTCCCAGTAGAAAGATTTATTGATGCATGTAAACAAGTCGTTGAAGCAAATGCACATTTTGTACCACCATATGGTACCGGTGCGACTTTATATCTAAGACCATTCATCATCGGTGTAGGTGACAACCTTGGTGTTAAGCCAGCACCAGAATATATCTTCTCTATTTTTGCAGTACCAGTAGGTCCATATTTCAAAGGTGGTATGGCACCAGTCAACTTCATGATTTCTGATTTTGACCGTGCAGCACCATATGGAACAGGAGCAGCTAAAGTTGGCGGAAACTACGCAGGTAGTTTATTAGCCCATGAAAAAGCAGTAGAACGAGGTTTTGCAGATTGTATTTATTTAGATCCAGCAACACATTCAAAAATTGAAGAAGTAGGTGCAGCAAATTTCTTTGGTATTACTAAAGACAATCAATTTATTACACCAAAATCACCATCAATTTTACCTTCTATTACTAAATATTCTTTAATGCATATTGCAGAGAATCATCTTAAAATGGAAGTCATTGAAAGAGATTGCTACATCGAAAAAATCGATGAATTCATTGAAGCTGGCGCTTGTGGTACCGCTGCAGTCATTACACCTATCGGTGGTATTGAGTACAAAGGTAAAATGACAGTATTCCATTCTGAAACAGAAGTGGGACCAATTACAAAAAAATTATACGATACATTAGGTGGTATTCAAGTAGGAGATGTTGAGGCACCAGAAGGATGGATTGTAAAAGTTCTATAATCATTTGATTTAGAAAATAGAAAAGAAGCTATCAGCTTCTTTTCTATTTTACTATTCAAGTCCAAATCCCTTTGAAGGTCTTCTGTGCCAAATTTTGTATTTTGGCAAATAGTCTTCAAGAACATGCCAAAACTCATCGACAATCACTTCAGGATATACGCGAGGTAATTTTTTTATTTCATCTTTTGTGAAATATCGTACATCTGATAATACTTGATGTTCATCATCAAACTCAGGATCTTCACCTAAAGTCAAATTGCCATCTAATACCTCGCCAATAAAATAATTGGTCACTCTTAGACCATTCTCAGTTTTTTCTTCCAAAACATATAATAAGTCTATGACATTAATATTTAAATTGGTTTCCTCTTTAACTTCTCTAACTGCAGCATCCCAAGAATATTCATCTTCTTCTAAACCACCACCAGGTAAAATCCAAAATTCTGTATTTTCATCCTTTACCGTGTGTCTTACTAACAGTAGACGATTCTTCGAATCCATTAAGAAAACTCTTACACCAATATGAGAAAAGAAATGATCCATAAAACCTCCAAACTCTAAGATAATTAAAAGGTATATACCCAAAGAAAAACACATCTACCAATTGCATATAAAAATCTACTCAAAAGAGTAGACTTTAATATTAATTATTTGTTTGTTAAATAGGCTAAACCCAGTTTGATTGTAGCTTCTATAGAATCCATATGTAATCTTTCATATGAATGTGAAGCATCTACACCTGGACCAATTAAACCGTGTTTAATCTCCCAACCCGCTCTTAAAGCAGCAGAGGCATCTGATCCATAGAATGGGTAAATGTCAATTTTATAGTCAATTTCATTTGATTTTGCAAGTTGAGTTAATCTTTTTCTCATGTCCAAATCATATGGTCCTGAAGAATCTTTGGCACAAATGGTTACTGCATATTCGCTGGATTCCTGTCCATCACCAGGAGCAGCCATATCAACAGCTAAAAATTCATAAGTTTTTTCAGGTATAGATGCCGAAGAACCGTGTCCAACTTCTTCATAATTAGAAATAAAGAAATGCGTTGTATATTCTAACTCTAAATTGTTTTTTACAATAGATTCCGCCATACCTAGTAAACAAGCTACACATGCTTTATCATCTAAATGTCTAGATTTAATGAAACCCGATGGTGTGTACTGTGTTCTCGTATCAAAATAAACAAAGTCACCAACGGATACACCTAATTTTTCTACATCTTCTTTAGAATTTACTTTTTCATCCAATCGAATAACAATGTTGTCTCCTGAACGAGTCGTTTCATTGACTTTTCCACCATGGACATGAGTAGAGGCATGATTCAATAAGACTGTACCAGTATAAGTACCATTTTCTTGAGTTGAAATCGTACAATATTCACCTTCAATGGTACTCCAAGCATATCCACCAATTTGAGTAATCTTTAATTTACCATCACTTTTAATCTCTTTTACCATCGCTCCTAAAGTATCTACGTGAGCAGAAAGGGTACGATGCATATTATCATTCTTTCCTTGTAATGTTGCAATTAATGCATTTTTTATAGTTTTTCTTGTTTGGATGCCTAAATCATTAAAAACTTTCTCAACGTAATCAATTGATTTTTCTGTATCACCTGTAGGAGATGGTGTTTTTAATAGATCTAACATATGATTCAAAACAAATTCATTATTTACTTTATATTCTTTCATAAGTTCCCCCTTTTCCTATCCTCATTATAGACAATTATATTAAAAATAGAAATGATTCCTTCTAAATTTCTAATCTTCTTTTAATTTTTCTCTAAATACGTCCTAATTATCATACGTTACAATAGATTTGTAAGGTAGATTAAGGAGGAAGAAATGAATATAACATTAGAAAAAATTGATAACTTAAGAGAACGTGCAAATGTAAGTTATGCAGAAGCAAAAGAAGCATTAGAAAAAAATGAAGGCAACATGATTGATGCGATTATATATTTGGAAAGTGAAAATAGAACCGTCTATGATCGTGCTAAAAGAGAAGAAGTAAGATCGAGAGAGCGTGAACGTATGGAGCAACGAAAAGAAAAGTTTCAATCTGGCGCAGATGACTTTACAAATGGCTTGAAAAAAATGATTAAAACATTAAATGAAACAAGAGTCGTCATGTACAACGAAGCAAGAGTTATCTTTGATGTTTCAATGACAATTACTTTATTGGCAACAGCATTTATGTTCCCATTAGCAGTTGGTGTTTTCATTATTGGTTTATTTACAAACAATAAATTTAAAATTGTCCGTAAAGGAAAGCAAGATGATAAAATTAACTCTGTATTAGATAAAGCAGCAAAAATGTCACAAACAGTAGCTGAGAATTTAAAAGAAAAAGTAAAAGACTTCCAAGAGAATAATGAAGAAGAACACCAAGATATGTAAGAAGTATAAGGTCTATTTATAGACCTTTTCTTTTACAGCTTTCTTTTATCATGTATAATATTCTTAATAGAAGATAAGGAGTTTCTGATGAAAGAAAAAATATTGCTAATAGAAGACGAAGTTAAAATTTCAAGATTTGTTGAATTAGAATTAAAATATGAAGGTTATGAAGTTGATGTCGCATTCGATGGCAGAAAAGGGTTGGAAATGGCAAAAGAAACAGATGCTTCTTTAATCATTTTAGATATTATGTTACCAAAAATGAATGGTATTGAGGTACTCCGTAGATTAAGAGAAGTTTCTGACATCCCTGTTATATTACTCACTGCAAGAGATCAAACCATGGATAAAGTTATGGGCCTTGATATGGGTGCAGAGGATTATATGACAAAGCCTTTTGAGATAGAAGAGTTACTCGCTCGAATTAGAGTCATCTTAAAACGCAAAATAAAAGTTGGCTCCATTGAACATTCAACTTTATCAATCGGTAAATTGGTATTAGATGAAATGACATATGAAGCAAAATATGATGAAGAATTAATTAACCTCACAAAAAAGGAATTTGATTTATTAAAATGCCTCATTCAAAACAAAAATGTGGTGTTAAATCGTGATCAAATCCTAGAAAATGTTTGGGGTTATAGCTATTATGGTGATACAAATGTTGTAGATGTTTACATACGTTATTTAAGAAGTAAAATCGATGACCATTATAATGTTAAAATCATTAGAACCGTTAGAGGGGTAGGGTATACGATTAAAGATGAGTAAAAATATTTTTGATTATATCCAAATGGGTATAAGAAGCAAGCGTCATCTCCAGAATAAAGCTGCTGAACAAGAAAAGAAAATAAAAGATGATGCTCAAGCTTTTAACAAAGCTTTTACTGATAAAACTTATACGGTAGCAAAAAAAGTTATCGAAAATGTAGAGAAGGTTGCTGATTATGATTATGAAGCCTTTTTTAGTCGCGTCAATAAAGTCTTTGAAGATCCAACAAAAATCAACAACAATGTTAACCGCGCTGAACGCTCAAAAGCTTTGGAAGAAAAGCTTAAAGAGAAAGGTTTTAACATTAAAAGTACTACAGCAACACCAAAGGATTATCGAGATTCAATTATAGAAAAAACCAAGAAGAATATTCAGAAGAAGATTACTGAAGCCGAAACGAGAACTATCAATACCAATGAGATAAAAAACGTTCCTAAAATAAATTTTCCAGAAATAAAAAGTGTTCCAAATCTAGAATCTCAAAATTTCAAAGATCAAATTACAGCAAAGGAAGAACCCTCTAAGGAAGTCATGCCCGATGCGTTCATTTCAGAACAAGAAAATGATCAGGATGAAACGGTAATATCTCAAGAAATATTTGAAGAAAATGATATTCTTTTGGAAACATCAAAACTTACCATTGAAAAAGAAACAATGGATCAAGAAAACTTTGAGCCAAAGATTAACATTGAAACTGAAGACATAGCGTTAGAAGATAATCTAATCGATTCTGAACCTCTTAAAACAGAAGTACTTGAAGAACAATTTCCAAAAGAAACTTTAATGCCAAACGAGGTTGAAGTGAAGGGTATTGAAGAAATTCTTCAAAATGCGTCCTATGTAGAAGAGCCAGCTGTGGAAGCTCATGAAGTTTCGATCATTAAAGAAGATCTCACGACAATTGAAGTAAAAGAGCCTGTTGAAAGTATTGTAAAAAATCCTCAAGAAGAAGTTACACAAAATGAATCCTTTGAAACATCAAATCAATTTTTTACAGATGATTATTCCAAAGATAAAACTAAAAAAAATAAAAAATACTATAAGGAAAAACAAAAAGAAAAATTTGCTAAAAGAATGAAAGTGGAACTTGAAGACAATCTCATTGTGAAGAAGAAACGTTCCATGACCCGCTTGTTTAAGTTTTCTCTATCCTTTAAACTATCTTTTGTTTTCATCGTTTTACTTATGTTCACAGTTGTAACCTTATCAGTAGCCTTCTATTTTGGTATTGATTATGTAATCAATTTGCGGGAAATAGGAAAGATGGAAGATATACAATTTTTCAAGGATGTCTTATTGGTACTTTTGATTATTTTTAATTTAGTCGCCATTTTACTTTCAGTTTCCATCAGTACCAAAACCAGTCGTGGTTTGGTGAGTCCCTTAAATGAAATGACGAGAATTGTACAACAGATTAATGCAAAGGAAATGGATCGAAGATTAAATGTAACAGGGATGCATGATGAACTTAAAGAGCTGGCAACAACCTTTAATGAAATGCTGGATCGTATAGAAAATTCTTATGAAACTCAAAATAGATTTACTTCTGATGCTTCTCATGAATTGCGAACTCCAATCGCAGTCATTCAAGGTTATATCAATATGCTTGACCGTTGGGGGAAAGCAGATGGTGCGATATTAGACGAATCCATAGAAGCCATTAAAAGTGAATCCAATAACATGAAGCGTTTAACAGAAAAACTGTTACTCTTGGCAAAAGCTGATAAAGGAATACTGGAACTAGATTTCCAACCATTCTCTTTAAAGGATTTAATTGATGAAATTACCAAAGAAACCTGTATGATTGATTCTGAGCATACCATTACCAATACAATTAATGACGTTGAACAAATCGTTGCCGATCGTGAGTCTTTAAAGCAAGCTATTAGAATTTTTGTGGATAACAGTGTAAAATATACACCAAGTGGTGGACATATTCAAATCAACAGTTACTTTAGAAAGAAAAAGATTTACATTGAAATTGCTGATGATGGTATCGGAATCGCAAAAGAAGATATGGATAATATATTCAACCGTTTCTATCGTGTGGATAAATCTAGAAGTAAGGAGTCTGGAGGCCATGGTCTTGGTTTATCGATCAGTAAATGGATCATTAATGAACATAAAGGCGAAATAGAAGTAAAAAGTGAAATCGACAAAGGTACTGTCGTTACGATTATTCTTACACCTATGACCTAAAGTGCTAGCTTTGGGTCTTTTTTTCTGATAAAATTTAGTGGGAGGATTTTTATGAAAAAACTAGTTGATTTTTTAAAGCGTTACTATCGTTGTATTTTTGATTTTAAACTATTTAAAAGCTATATGGATGAACCAATTTACAAGGCCATCTTGTTTTTAGTGCCCGTATTTTTGTTGTTTGTTTTCAACTCATATTATACATCGATGACAAATCCTAGAGATATTCTTGAAGGTTTGGATTATTATTATGATTATGTTAGCACATTAAAATACAGTGATATAACAGATGATCCATCATATGATTTAAATGAAACACTTAATATCTCCTTTGACAAAGGTGTTAATATACCACAAAATAAGATTTTTGATGGGACCTTTACTCAAGGGGATAAAACCTATCGCTTAATTTTAGATACCCAAAACGAAAAGGAAATTGGCATTAGAACAGATAACAAATATAGTGCTGAGGCTCAAATCAAATTTGGACATCAAACTGCAGATATGGTTTTGTATGTTTCTTATGATTTTGTCATCATCAGTGTAAACGATGTAATTTTAACCCATGATTTAACTTCAATTGAAGGCACTTCAGAAACAACTTTAGGTATTTATACATTTATTAAAGATCATTATGCAATGGGTAGTTTCTATTTAGCATTTTCTATGATTATCGTATTGTTCCTATATCTTATGTTTTATGTTGTTGTGTATATCATTTCAAAGTCTACAATAAAACGTCATGATTTCAAGTTGGATCGTAAAAGAATGGTAAAACTCAGTTTATATGCAATGCAGCCTGGTATGTATACTTATTTCATTTTAATGTATTTATCAGATAAAACAGGTTTTAACGTTGCTTTTGTT
>JAFGVN010000017.1 GCA_016937975.1 Clostridia bacterium | reverse complement strand
TTTACAGATTAAATTACCTAATACTGCCTAAATTTTATGCTCTAACTCACAACTAAAGTAACGAGTGTGCGAGCACTATTTATCAAAGGGGAAAAGAGACAAATTCCTTTGAAAGCACCATACAATTATTAGGCACTCTTGAAAAGGTTAATCATTATACTATTTTACTAAGTCATAGACCTGAGTATATAGATCTTTATAAGAGATATGATTTTGACTTGATTTTGGCAGGTCATGCTCATGGCGGTCAGTGGCGTCTTCCTTTACTTTTAAATGGTTTACTAGCGCCTAATCAAGGTTTGTTTCCAAAGTATGCTGGTGGTCGATATAGTTTCTTTGACAAGGAAATGATTGTTTCTAGAGGTTTAGCAAGAGAATCAACAAGGGTACCACGAATTTTTAATAGACCAGAACTTGTGATTATTCAACTTATGCCATAAATAGTTAAAATAGTGTATCCCTAGATGTTACATTTCTGATATAATTAGAAATAAGATTATACTATGGGGTGCTGCTTTTGCGTTATTTGAAGAATAAATTCTTGAATGCAGAATTAAATGGGAAAGTTTTTTATATTTTAGTCCTGTCGGGCTTTCTTTTTTCTGTGATTAATACCATTATAAATATTATTCTAAATCTAAGTATCATTACAGTTTTTAGTGCAATGGGTACAGCTTTGCTATGTTTAATTTTAATCATCTATGCTTTCAAAACAAATGAATATAAAAAGGCATCCAAATTTGGATTTATTATTTTAATTGCACTTATCTATCCAAGTCTTTGGATTCACAATAACGGTATAAAAGGTTCCATACCTTATTTTATTATCTTTAATACCATTTTATTGACGATTATTTGTAATAAAAAAACAGCACATCAATTATATGTTTTACAAATTCTCGTATTGTTTATACTTGGCTACATTGAAATTTATCATCGCAGTTGGATTATTGGCTATAGTTCAAATTTGGCCAATATTTTGGACATGTTGTTTTCCTTTGTTTTAATGGGTTCTTTCTCAGTTCTGATCATCAAGAAACTTATGATTGAATACCATCTTAGAATAGATGAACTTAATGAGTTGCAAGCTAAATTTAAGCATCTCTCTATTACAGATGAACTCACTGGCATCTTTAATAGGAGGCATATTATTCAAGAGATTGATAATAAATTAAAGGATGATGTGAACCCACCATTTGCACTGATTATGATTGATATTGATGATTTTAAAGTGATTAACGATCGTTTTGGTCATGGTATAGGTGATGAAGTCATTGTCGGCGTTAGCAAAGCACTGGAGCATTGTGTAAGACCTATTGATGTTGTTGGAAGAATTGGTGGAGAAGAATTTTTAATCATCCTTATGGACACCACAGAAGAAGAAGCCAGATCAAGAGCATTAAGCATGAAAAACAAAATTTCTGAATTGAAATGGTCTGTTGATAATCTTCAAGTCACTGTCAGTGGTGGTGTTTGTGGCAAGATGCCAGAAGATGAGTTAAACGATTTATTGGAACGCGTAGATCGTTACTTGTATAAAGCTAAAAGAAGTGGTAAAAATACAATCATGTAAAAAACACGTGTAATCACGTGTTTATTTTGTTTCATCATAATGACTGAACATCATACTATAGTATCCATGACCATGGGTAATGGACCGTAAGGTTGTGGCATAGCCGAATAATTTACTAAGGGGAACTGAAGCTTTGACAAGGTTTCCTGTATGTGAGGGCTTCATGTCCAAGATATTGCCATTTCTTTTATTGATGTCATCGATGACATCTCCAATATAACTATCACTGACATGAATATCTACATTGAAAATAGGTTCGAGTAATACGGATTGACCTTCTTTTAATGCTTTGGTGATACAACGAGAGGCAGATGTCATAAAGGCAATATCAGTCGATACATCATCTTTCATGTGAAGATCTAAGATGTTGATGTGAAGATCTACTACTTCATAACCGCCTAGAAAACCACTTTGAAGAGATTGTTTAATGCCAAAATAGGTGGCATCAATAAATGCTTTTGGAAAATTTCTTTCTTTAAAAGTGCATTCGAAAGTATGTCCTTGACCTCTTGCATTGGGTTTGATCATTAATTTTACATAGGCATAAAGAACTTGATTGCCGGCTTGATTGTTAAGTTCATAATCTACAGTAATGCTACTTTGCAAGGTTTCTTTGTAAGTAACTTGAGGTTTTCCAGTATTCACTTTCACATTGAATTCTCTTTCCAAACGATCTAAAATAACCTCCAAATGAAGTTCACCCATTCCTGAGATGAGCTTCTGTCCTGTTTCTGGGTGATTATAGGTGGTTAAAGTTGGATCTTCTTCTGTTAAACGTTTCAAAGCATCTTCCATCTTTTCAAAATCACCTGGTGTTTTGGGTTCGACAGCTCTGGATATTACTGGCTCTGGAAATTCAATGGCTTCAAAGATAATGGGATGATTCATGTCTGTTAAAGTATCACCGGTGGTAGAGAATTTTAAACCGATCACTGCAACAATATCTCCCGTTAGTGCTTCTTCGATTTCAGTTCGATTATTGGCATGCATTTGTAAGATTTTACTTAACCGTTCTTTTTTGCCTTTTGTTGTATTTAATAGGGCATTGCCTACTGAAATCTTACCAGAATAAACACGCATATAGGAGAGACGTCCTACATAAGGGTCAGACATCACTTTAAAAATCAAGGCTGAAAATGGCGCTTGATCATCTGCATCACGACTTGAGGGTTCACCATCCTTTTGATGACCCGAAATAACAGGACGATCCATTGGAGATGGTAAAAAGTTTATAATGCTGTCAAGAAGCAGCTGTACACCTTTATTTTTATAAGCTGAACCACATAAAACAGGCGTTAGAATATTTTCTAGGGTTAAGCGTCTTAAAGTTTTTACGATGATTTCTTCGGAAATGAGTTCGCTTTCCAAATAAAGCATCATCATTTCATCATCGTACTCTGATAGTGTTTCCAAGAGTTTCAGTCTATTGTCTTTTGCTTCTTGTATATAGGGCTCTGGAATTTCACTTTTGGTTATAATTTCACCATTGTCACCTGTATTGTAATAAGCTTTCATGTCAATTAAAGAAATCACGCCTTCAAAATCTTTTTCACATCCCATTGGTATTTGTAAAGCAATTGGATTGCCTTTAAGTCTAGTCCGAATGGATTCTAAAGAATCATTGAAGTCAGCACCAATGACATCCATTTTATTGATAAAAACCAATCTTGGTACATTATAATGTTCTGCTTGATGCCATACGGCTTCTGTTTGGGCTTCAACGCCTTCTTTTGCATCCAATAGGAAAATAGCGCCATCAAGAATTCTAAGAGATCGTTCAACTTCTACAGTAAAATCGACATGACCTGGTGTATCAATGATATTTATTTTAAAGTCATGCCAGTGGCATGTCGTAGCGGCAGAGGTAATGGTAATACCACGCTCTTGTTCTTGAGTCATCCAGTCCATAACTGCAGAGCCCTCATGAACTTCACCTATTTTATGGGTTAAGCCAGTAAAATAAAGAATTCTTTCTGTAGTCGTAGTTTTACCTGCATCAATGTGAGCCATTATGCCTATATTTCGTATTTGATCAAGTGGATGGTTTCTTTTCATGACTTTGCTCCTTTGTTGGGTAGTATATGTATTTTACCCAAAACTTTACATTTATAATCATTTCTAGAATGTCTATATGATTAGGGTAACACGAAAATTAACAATATGGGTGAAAGTAAATATTAAAAATATGCTAAAAGTGTAGTATTGAGTTTAAAAAGCTACAATAAATATTTTGTAGGATAATGCAATAGTGAAGTTTTTAGAAATTCAGGGGTATTTTCAAGGATATATTGTACTATATATTGTGCTTCTTATACAAAATAAACTATATGTAGTGTTTTTATCTTTACTCAGCCACTAGAAAATGATACTATGAATATAGTCTCAATGAAAGATTTGGAGGGGGAACGTTGTCTTTTGCAAGTACGTATAGAAAAAATTATTTATATGAAGGGGAATTTAACAACATGTCAATTGTAGTAGATGGAATTATCGGTGCAGGAAAAACAACCATTGCTAAAATGGTATCAGAACATTTGAACATTCCTATGTTTGAAGAATTGAAAAATGATGACTTGGGTAATACATTGGAACATCGTATGCTCAATAAATTCTATTCAGACCAAAGCAGATGGAGTGCGATTATTCAAGTCATGTTTTTAAATGAGAGATTTAGAGATTTGAAAGATATTGAAAAGAATAATCAGTTTGCAGTGATGGATCGTTCTATCTATGGAGATGAAATTTTTGCAAAGACCATTAATAAGCGCGGTAACATGTCTGATGATGAATTGATTATTTATCAAGAGTTGTTACATAATATGTTAGAGCATATCAATCCACCTAAATTGTTAATTTACTTGGATGTTAGCATAGATACAGCAATGGATCGTATTAAACAACGATCTAGGGGAACAGAAGCCGATACAATTCCTGAAGATTATATGATTGATTTAAAGGAAACTTATGAAGAATGGTTTGAGGCTTTTAATCTTTGTCCCAAAATTAGAATTGATTTAAATCAAAGTGCTATAGATGAAAATGGTGAAGTTGTAGAAGCTATTCAAGCAAGAATACTAAATGCCGTTCAAGAAGCCTATGACAAGTGTAATCAAGTTGAATATTTAGAAGAACATTTAGCCTAAAAAAAATCTTCCATTTCGGAAGATTTTTATTTTTACTCACATAAAATATTTTCTTGATCTGAGAAACCGCTGACCATTTCAATCAATTGATGCAATTGTTTTGTAAACTCAGATGAAAGTTTCTCCATTTGAACGAAATGAGACTGAGTTTGATTGTGATCTTTTTTCTTAATACTTGTTATAATCCCATCTAAATTTTGGTGCATTGCCATATATGGCTTATGGGCGTTGGTCCACAAGGATAAGAATCTTTGATGCCTTGGTTGAATAGCATTATGGAAGTAACCAAATGCACCTTTTGAGTGAATGTTTTGCAAGGGTAAAATATGATACGTTTTAACCATTGTTTTTAATTCAGACATCCATTTTTCATGAACTTTTAAACAATAATTTAAATGGGATAAAACATCTTTGTTGGAAATCGTATGACTACCGTTATTTAAAGGTTCAATGAGCATACGGGCGATTTCTTCATACTCTGTTTCGATGCCTTCTAAATTAATTTTCATAGATTCTGAAGTTTGTGCATAGTTTTCGAGTACACCACCAAAGTTAGAGATGTTTTCTGTCTCTTGGGTGATTATATTCATGGAAGCACCGATTTCTTGAGTAGAGGCTGTTAATTCCTGCATAAATTCTGCAACACCTTGAATATCTTCAATCATCATATTAACCATTTTTTGACTTTCATCAAATGATCCGGAGATAACATCATAATCTGTGGTTAAATGAGTAATTGCCAATCTTGTTTCTTCAACACTTTGAGTACTACTCATTGATTTAACATCAATCTCTTGTGTGAATCGATTCATACGATCCAATTGTTCTTTTGTATTTTCCGCTAATTTTCGGATTTCATCTGCAACGACTGCGAAACCTCTACCTTGTTCACCTGCACGGGCTGCTTCAATAGAAGCATTCAATGCCAATAAATTTGTTTGCTCAGCAATATCGTTAACAGAGCTTACAATGAAGCTGATTTCACCTAACATTTTTTGAAGAGAAGACATGTTCTCATCTAAAGTGTGGGTGATATTAAGGATTTGCTGGTTGTTGTGGCTGATTTGATTTAATTTTGCAGTATTAGTGTTCATATTTTCTGCAACACGAGTACCGGCAATAGCCATATGATCTATTTTTTTACTTTGATCTTCGACAATAGCAACAATATCTCCAATATTTTTATTGGTGTTGTTTACTGCTGTGAAGGTACTACTCATCAAGTCAGAGATCTTATTGGCATCATATTTAAAATTATCAGCAAATAAGTCTAATTGTAGTGCAATATTACCAGTCTTTGGTACTGTATGTATAAGCTTGTTATTTGTCATAACAATGGTTCTGCCTTCAGATAATCCTAGTAGCAAAATATCTTTGTAAGATTGTGATATCTCATCTTTAACCTGATAATCTTTTAGACCAAAATAATCAAATGCATGGTATAAATCAAGCATTTCTTTAAATCCATTTTTTTTCTTTTGAAACATTCATTACCCCCTTAAACTCATCACCCTTATTATAAGGGGTGACAGTGAATAATGCTATGGCATAATGGGTTTAAATTCTTATCTTGTGAACTTTTTCCAAAATTATGTTAAGATTTGTTTTTAATTCTGTGCCACAACTTGAGTAGGTTTAACAAAATATCACAAGAGAACCTAAGGAAAGGAAGAAAGACAGCTCTGTTTTTATTGAAATATCAGTGGGTTCTATCAGGGTTGTCAATGTGTTGAAAGTCCTTTGCAAGACCCAGAATGTGTTCCATATCCAGCATGGATGAATCTAAATACTTGTATCCAGTCAATGGTCCTTCAAATAATAAAGACAAGAAATCCATTCAATCTGGACATACATCAAATGCATTTATTATGTTTATATTAGATTATTTGATTACGACAGTCAAAGACAGAAAGTATTTTTCTGTTTTCTCCATTGTATTTGGGATTTGTCACCTGACTAAGGTTATTAATTTGAAAAATTGATTTTAAAAAGAATAAGATGAATTGAAATGCTTTAAAACATTCCATCCAT
Organism: Clostridia bacterium; assembly: GCA_016937975.1. Classification (GTDB taxonomy): domain Bacteria; phylum Bacillota; class Clostridia; order Peptostreptococcales; family Acidaminobacteraceae; genus JABXKX01. Next base: position 28,702 of record JAFGVN010000017.1, on the reverse strand, counting down.
TATGTTAGTGTTATCAAAGGATTAAAGCATGTACCCACAAGATTGTTTTTCTATTTAAATCACATCAATTTATAGACAGTTTTATGTGGAAAGATATTAATAGAATCAGTATCTACTTTTGTTTCTGATGATATTGAAATATGGTAAAATAAAATATGGAGAAAAATTATGAAAAGATCACAAAATACAATAGAAATAACTTCAATTAGTATAAGTATTGCTGCTGTAATTGGTGGTGGCTTAGCTTTGTACCTAACCAGTAGTATGATTCCCATACCTGGTTTTAAATATATCATGCTGTCACCCTTATTATCTTTAACAATATATATTCTTCAAAGAAGAATTACAAAAAAAAGTACAATCCTTAAATTCGGGCTAACTTTTTCCTTTTTAATGAGTGTGATAAATCTTTATATGGGATTAGCTATTTTTATTACGACAGTGTTGACCTATTTAACGCAGTTGATCATAAGATGGCAACCACCGATTATCTCAGGGATATTTTTTTCGTTTTATACAGGATTCGTATCTTTATTGATATCAAAATATTTAATTGGGGGCATATTTCAAGAAATTACATTAATCGCTATGGGAGTTGTTGGACTATTTTGCAGCTTGTTTGGATGGATAGGTGTTGTTTTAGGACATAAAGTGTATGAACATATTATTTTAAATAAAAGATTTTAAAAAAGAAACGCTTTGCATGGCAAAGCGTTACATTTTTTTGATTATTTCTTTTAGGTCTTCAGAGAGCTTTTTAGCTAAATCAAAATCATTGAAGTTTAAAGCTTTTTCAATATTAATTTCCAGTTGTTTTTTGATTTGCTCATTCTCAAGATAATCCCGCTTAAAATGATTTGCAAAAATCATTCTCTTGAATTTTTTCATTTTCATTTTACGAATAGTCCCTTGATCGATAAACAACACTGAATCCATACAGTTAGTAATCATGTAATAATCATGGGAGATCATTAAGATTGCACCATCGTAATCTATAATGGCTTGTTCCAAAGCTAATTGTGAATAAGTATCTAAATGGCTGGTAGGTTCATCTAGCAACATGAAATTGCCTTTTTCTGCAGATACTTTTGCGAGTTGAAGCAGATTTTTTTCACCACCGGATAAATCACCAATCCTATGTTTCAAATAACTTTCATCAAAGCCATAACCATACAAATAAGATTTGATTTGCCCATAGGTTTCAAAGCCAAGGTCGTAAAAAGCATCTAAAATTGTTTTTGTTTCTTTTAAACTTTCCCCTTGATGTTGAGATAAATAACTGAGTTTAACAGAGTCATCCATTTGAATATGCTCACTATCATTAGAGAATATAGCTCTAAATAAAGTAGATTTACCTGTACCATTTAAACCAATTAAAGCAATTTTTTCACCAGGTAGAATTTCGAAATTTACATTGTCGAGTAGTGCTTCATCAAAGGCAAGACTCAAGTTTTGTACAGATAATACAACATTTTCTGCTGGTTCACCTTGCTTCATACGAATCATTGGTTGTTTTACATTAATAAAGGGTGCCTTTACTTTACGTGCTTCCAAACGCTCCTGGTATTTAACTCTGGCTTTTAAAGTACGTCCTTTTGATGCTTCTGAAGACATCGTTGCAATCAGTCTTAATCGTTCTATCATTTGAGCGTTTCGCTCGATTTCCTCTTCATCTGCTACTGCCATTTCAAGCAATTCAATTTTTGTTTGCAACAAATTGAAATTATAGTCCATGTAACGACCATCGAAAGTTTGCAATTCATTATTTTCCAAGTGAATAATTTTATCAAAGCAATGATTTAAAAGGAACCGATTGTGTGTTATAACGAGTATGGTTTTCTTATGTTGATTAATGAGATGAATTAATGCATTGATATTTTCAAAATCCAAAAAAACATCAGGTTCATCCATAATGAGTAAATCCGGTTGATGTAGCATTTCTTTAATCACTTGTATAAGTTTGAACTCGCCACCACTAATCTCAGAAATTTTCAAATTTCTCAGCTTTGTAAGACCTGCAACACCTAATTTCTTTTCGATTTTACTTTCATAAGCATCGCCATCAATGGCTTGAAAGGCATCGAGAGCGTATTGATAGGCTTCAAGCTTTTCTTCCATATCTTCTGGATTTTCAAAAGATAAGCATATCTCAGCAATTTCCTTTTCTATGCGTATGAAATCTTCCGCAATATAATTAAATACAGATGTTTCTTCAGGTTTATCAAGATTTAAGAATTGGCTTAGGTAGCCATATCTTAAATGATTATCGATGCCTATTTTACCATCAAACATATAATCATCTGGATGCATAATCATATCAATTAAAGTACTTTTACCACTACCACTGGATCCAATAAATGCACAGTGATCAGTATGATTCAACTCAAATGAAACTTTATTGAACAAATTTCTATTTGGGAATGAAAACGACATATTTTCTACTTTTATCATAAATTTTTCCTTTATCTAACTTATTTTCTATGGTAGCATATCACTTTTTAGATTAAAATTCAATTCACTTTTTCTACGATGATTCTATAGTAGAGAAAATGAAAAACATCCCCAACATAAGAAAGGGATGCTTTTTAATAAATAGATTGTATTCATCGCAATTTTCCACCTTACAAAATATGTCGTTGGTTCTTGTACGCCTTATATTGCTAAAAAATCTTTTTATCGTACTGCACTCATCACAGTATTTGACTTTCGTCTAGAGCTTTATAGAAGTATGCTCGACCTTTTACTGCACTCATCACAGTATTCGACTGATGTCTAGGACTTTATAGAAGTATGCCCGACCTTTTACTGCACTCATCACAGCATTCGACTAACGTCTAGGGCTTTATAGAAGTATGCCCGACCTTTTACTGCACTCATCACAGTATTCGACAGATATCTAGAGCTTTATAGAAGTATGCCCAACCTTTTACTGCACTCATCACAGTATTCGACAGATGTCTAGGACTTTATAGAAGTATGCCCAACCTTTTACTGCACTCATCACAATATTCGACTAACGTCTAGGGCTTTATAGAAGTATGCCCAACCTTTAATGCATAAAAAATACCCTTACACTAATCTGCAAGGGTAGAATTAATAATTTAAAAATAACTTGACGTTATTGAAGAATTAGACTTGCTTGATTTGTGCTTTACTGGTTATTCTATTTCGAAAATGAACAGGACAAAGAGACGCATTATGCGAAGCATATGCATTTTTAACTGGTTTATGTTTTTTAGTCATAGTTAGGTTAAACATACTCTTTTCCTCCTTTTTTACATCATACTAAGTATATGCTTCTCAAAACCATAAGTCAAGGGATTTTCATTAAATAATTGTAGTGTCTCTAATTCGTTTCTGATAATGTCTTGAGTAACGGTTAGTGATTTTGTCTCACTTTAGATGTATTATATGATTTCAAGACAAATTATATGAGGTAATAAAATGAGAAAGATTAGACTAAGAATGAATGAAGAAGAAAAATATCAAATAATAAAGAAATTAGTTGATACAAGCGGGAACAAGAACAGAGCCGCTTTTAAACTTAAATGCACTAGAAGAACAATTGATAGATTAATCAAAGGATACAAGTAATCAGGCAAAGAGTTTTTGCATTTCTATGTGAAATTTTAAAACAAATTAAATAACTGTATTAATTTCGATTTTCCTAATATGACTCACTTAAAGAAAATACCATAATTTATTGGTGTTTTTTTTAGGATTGGCAAAATAATAAACTATTATGAAAATTATTTATTAAAATTTACTAAAATAGTAGAAAATAAACAGGAACTTAGATATCCTTAAAATGACAAGAAAGGATGAAAGATGAATACTTTATTTGAAACATTTGAAATCAAAAATAATATATTTTTAAGAAATAAATTTGTGATGGCACCCATGACGACCTGGAGTAGTCATGACAATGGAAGAGTTGATATTGATGAATTGAAATACTATAGTGAAAGAGCAAAAGAGGTTGGTATGGTCATAACCGCAACAACTTATATGGAGCCTCATGGAAAAGGGTTTCAAGGACAGTTCTTTGGTGGTGATGATGCCTATTTAGATTCTCTAACTGCACTTTCAAATACGATTAAAGAACAAGGTGCCAAAGCAATTTTACAGGTTTTTCATGCAGGAAGAAAAGCACATCCGGAAATGATGCCTGATGGTATCATTAGATCTGCTTCCAATGTTCCTGGCAATAGAGTACAGGATAATATCCCCCAGGCAATGACAGATGAAGAAATACAAAAGACAATAAAGAGTTTTTACGATGTCACCATTAGAGCTTATGAAGCGGGATTTGATGGTATTGAGATACATGGTGCAAATACCTATTTGATTCAACAATTCTTTTCGCCTCACAGCAATATAAGAGAAGACATTTATGGGGGTTCACTAGAGAAAAGATTGACTTTTCCACTAGCAATTGTTAAAGCAACCCTAAAGGCCAGAAAAGATATGAATCATGAGGATTTCATTATTGGTTATCGATTCAGTCCTGAAGAAAATCATACACCAGGCATCTGTTTAGAAGATACAACAGTACTGCTAGATGCGTTGTGTGCTACAAATATAGATTATTTGCATGTTTCATTGAGTCATTATGCCCAGACCTCTATTAGAGAAGAAAATAGCGAAAGCATATTGCCAATTTTAGTGAAGGTTATCAATCATAGAAAACCCTTAATTGGTGTTGGTAGCATATATTCATTAAAAGATGCTGAAAATTTATTAGATATGGGTGTAGAACTTGTTGCAATGGGTAGACAATTATTGATAGATCCGCATACGGTTGGCAAATGGGCTAATCATAGGGTTGCCTTTGAAAAGTACGATGCTTCCAAGAGGGAAGCTTTGGCAATACCTGAGAAAATGGAAAAGGTTCTATTGAGTCAAGCGGGATGGCTCCCTACTGTGAGATAATAAACGAGGTCCTATGAAGCGTTCGCTTTATGATATGATTATTGAAGCAAAAATCAATAGTTCCTTTTTAATAGCTTTAAAAGATGAGGCAACTTCTTGTTATGTTCTTTATAATTCTGTTCAAAAGGATTTAATATTTTTAGAGGAAACGCCCTTAAGTAAGGTTTTTAAAAAAAATGAATATCAACTTAGAAAAATGTTGCACAATAAAAGACCAGATACTTATTTTATAGGTTTTCATTTACAGTTTGTTTTTATGGAAGGAAAAAATATTGCGAGTTACAATGACCGCAACAAGATTATTGTCCTGGATAAAAGAGAAAAGCCTTATAAAAACTATGTCTTAGATCAAGGTATGGAAAATATCTTTAAATTATATACGGATGCTTCTTTTTTAGAAGGACACAACAAGGGTGGTATTGCTTTTATCATTGAAAATCCTCTAGGTGAATATGAATTGTTTCATGAAGTGGTAAAAGGAAATAGTAGTAATTTACTGGAGCTATATGCTGCAATTAAAGGACTGGAACATTTGCGTGATCAAGATTGTATCAGAATCATTACAGATAGTCAGTATGTTAGAAAAGGATTAACGGAATGGATTCCCTGTTGGGAACTGAATAATTGGATGACTGTTAATGGTGAGAAGGCAAAGAACATTGAAGTGTGGCAATATTTTAATTCGTTGTCAGAACATAAATATATTGAGTTTCAATGGGTGAAAGCTCACAACAATCACTTTGAGAATACCTTATGTGATTTATATGCAAAAGAAGCAATCAAAAACGACTAAAGCAAGCTTATGGCTTGCTTTTTGATGTTTTAAAATCATGAAAGATTTGTTCTTTCTTATCCGATTTTTTATCCATTTCAATATCCCTTGGATGATGCCCATTGTTTAATAATAAGCGGGTGACATGCTCTAAAAAGGGATCACTGCCAACAAGGTAATAGATATTGTCACTATTGTAGGTATCTTCAATAGTTTGGTAGAACTCATTACGATTGTGTAGAACGTAATGCTTAATGGGATGATCAATAAAAAAAGATTTAAATAAGTATTCATCTTTTGAAATATGGATACTCATAACACTGGTTATTCCTTCGGGTTGATTTTTGAAAGTTTCAATAATTGGCAGCATAGGTGCTAACCCTACACCCATAGAGATTAAGACAATAGGTCTGTTTTCTTTTCTTATTTTCATTTTTTGACTCGGTTTATAAATGAGTAAACAATCGCCAATTGACATTTCTTTTAAACGTTTTTTAAAGGGCGAATCTGATAAACGTGTTGTAAAGCTCAAATAGGATTCGTTTTCAAGATTCATGATAGAAAAATGTCTCACATAGAGTTTTTTGTCATATGCTTTATAATCGTGGAAAGCTACATGAATATTAGTGCCTTCAGACCAACTGAAATCAGGCTTTTCAAATAGATAAGTCTTAATTTCATCAGTTTCTGAAATAATCTTAATGAGTTTTAATGAATAGATTTTTTCTTCTGACATGATGTACCTCCTAAATAAGTATATCATTATGAGAATCATTATCAATAGAAAACATGTGATTTTATAATTCCTTAATTATAATTCGTAAAATTTATAATTATTGATATCTTAGTAAAAAAAGGCTATTATTTTACTATGAAATATATTTAGTATACAGAAAGATTGGTTATGATGGACATAGAAGTAAGACAATTAAAGGCAAATGAAGTTGATAGATGGATGAATCTTGTACGACTGGTAAAAGATGAATTTCCTGGTCTAGAGGATGAATCTGCTTTATTTGGATATAGAAGAATACTCATTAAAAATCAAGAGAGAAGTACTGCTTTATCAGCATGGATTGATGATACCTTGGTTGGTGTTTTATTGTATGCTTTGAGTATTAACAAAATCTCTTTTTTGGCTGTACATCCTAAATATAGAAAAAAGGGCATTGCTTCAAAATTATTACATGCAGTCATAAATGAATTTGATGAAACCGCTGAAATAACAGTGACAACCTTTAGAGCAGATGATGCGAGAGGAGATGCTCCGAGAAAATTATATTTTAATTTTGGGTTTCAAGAAAGTGAAATGGTTGTTTCATTTAATGCGCCACAACAGGTTCTAGTACTCAAATCCAGAACGAAGAAAAGTCATGAGTGAAATAAAAACAACGATTTCTTTAAAAGATTTGGTTATGATTGATGTACGTCTCGGTGAAATATTATTTGCTAGAGAAGTTGAAGATTCAGATAAGTTGGTTCAATTCAAAGTGGATTTTAGCACATTTCAACGTGCAATTTGAAACAAGAAAGAAAAGTGTCTCATGGCACAAGAGTTGTATACTCGGAGGATTTATGTTTAAAGATAAAAAAGTATTTTTAGCTTACCTATCGGTTTGTATTATCTGGGGCTCTACCTATTTAGCTATTCGAATAGGCGTTGAATCCTTACCACCTATGTTATTTGCTGGCACTCGATTTATAATGGCTTCTGGCACTATGCTATTCTACGCAAAGGTAAGAGGTCTGAAATTCCCAGAGAAGAAAATAGACTATATACATACCTTCATTACAGGATTATTTCTTTTAACGGGAGCAAATGGTTTGGTTGTCTTTTCTGAACAATACATTGAATCCGGTATGGTCTCCTTAATGATCGCCATATGTCCGCTTTTGATTATGATTATAGAAGTATTAATTTTAAAAGCTTACAAAATAAGAATGACTGCAGTTATTGGTACTATTATTGGTTTCTCTGGTGTAGCATTTTTAGTTGTATCAAACTCAAATCTTGGACACTTTAATACTTTAGGTATGACTTTAGGATTGCTTGCTCCTGTGTTTTGGGCTGTTGGCTCTGTTTATTCTAAATATAACAAGGTTAATGGTGACATTGTACCTGTTATAGCCTTTCAGATGCTTGCAGGAGGCGTTGGACAATTGATCATTGCTTTGGCTAGAAATGAATTTGCAATGCTGCAGGGTATAGAGGCAAGTGGTGTGTTTTCATGGTTATATTTGATTATTTTCGGTTCAATTATAGGTTACAGTAGTTATATTTATATTTTAAAGCATCTTCCTGCATCCGTAGCTGGAACTTATGCTTATGTAAATCCAGTCGTAGCAGTAATTTTAGGTGGGCTGATATTAAATGAAAAGATTTCATTTGAAGTGATTTTATCCACCTTGATTATTTTAATTGGCGTGGTCATGGTTACTCAAACAAAAAAAGAAAAGAATATATAAAATAAATAACACCTCAAATGAGGTGTTATTTTAAAATGGACTTTATTTCAGCTGTTCATAATAGGATAATACCCAATCGACCATGTTGCCATAACTTTGTAAGCCGTCATAAACATGATTCGTTTTTAAATAAGTATCGTTGATTTTTGAAGATGTCTTTTCAATGATACCGTCATATTGCTGCCAAAATTCACGGTGTGCCTTTAAATCCCTAGACAAACCCTCAGAATACAATTCCTGATTTTCTCTGACCATTTGTGAATTAATTTTATATAAGGCATTTTGTGAGTGGATTAAAGCTAGAATTGTACCTGAATATCTAAAGTTCATATCTGGATGATAGCGTGATGCTAAAAAGGCAATGTAATTTGCTTCATCCTCAGGACCAAAACCTCTTTGATGCGCCATTTCATGAAGTACTGTTGCAGGAAACATTAAATCCATTGTTTTGACGTTCACATTTGCTTCTCCGGTAAATGGAAAATAAAAGCCTGTAATCCCTGTATAAAGCATGACTTTTGAAAACAGGATGGGTTTAACTTGTCCATAAGTACCTTCAAAGATAGGATAATCTTCTTGAAGGAAATCGTAAGCCACATGAGCATTCTCAAGAATCCAAGTTTTTCCTTCTGGAATCATGAAAATGCCATTTTCATCTTCCTTGAGTTGACTTCTAAGGGTATTGGCTTCATCAATGAGATACAAAGTTAAAGCTTCTAATTTTTCTAATGAATAGGTTGTTTCATCGAGATTTTGCAAGGCACCAATAGAACTTCTGTAGTAATTAAATCCCCAAAAAAACATAAACAGAATGTAAATTAGAGATAAATATTGTAATAAATAACGAAAAATGACTTTATAAAAACCACTTTTAATAGATATAATGAAAGTAACGAGAAGTATAGGCAGTAAAAATAAATGAATTAATATAATCCATTCTGCAAGAGATCCGGGAAATATACCCGTTAGTTTACTTAGTAGTTTAACAAATGGTGCATTAAAATCTTCCGAATAGAATGTATTTACCTGGTTTGGAAAATGTTTTAAAAGCCATGTTGTTAAATACAATAGGACAGCAAATATTGGTAAAATAAATTTCTTCATTGTTTTTCCCCTTCATATTCTCATTTTAACCAATTTTAAAATAAAAGTAAATTAGAGGGGTTATTATGTATACCAGAATTATTGCCCATAGGGGAGAACATACCTTTTATCAGGAAAATACCATTGAAGCTTTTAAGAAAGCCATTGAATTAGAAGCGGACGGCATTGAATTAGATGTACATTTAACAAAGGATCAGGTATTAGTGGTCTATCACGATTTTGATATGTTTTCTCTAACCGGTGAGCATAAAATAATAAGCGAATATACATTGGAAGCTTTGAAGACGATAAAATTTAAACGGGGTGAATCTATTCCAACTTTAGATGAAGTAATCATGCTACTGAACATGAGTGATTTGAAACCTTCTTTTGTTTTAAATGTTGAATTAAAGGCTGGAAGTGATTATTATCCTGGCATTGAACAAGCTGTCTTAAATATCTGTTCAAAGATTAGAAGGCCAATGGAAATCATATATTCATCCTTTGATCATTATGCACTTGTTCAATTAAAGGCACTTGACAACAAGATAAAAACAGGTGTTTTAACTGCATCGGCATTAGTAGAACCATGGCATTATATAAAACGTCTTGAGGCAGATTATTATCATCCACATTATTTAACTTTAAATGGTAAAACAATTAAGGAACTGATGTTGGAAAATATATTTATAAATCCCTATACTGTTAATGATCTTAATATAGGTAAAATATTGGTTCAATCAAATGTGAATTCAATCATAACAGATCGTTTGGAAGATATGATAAAAATGAGAAATGAGGTAATAAATGAAGCTTGATGTTAGAAAAACCTTTTTATTAGGTCTTGGTTTTTTCTCCGTATCACTTGTATGGCCATTGTATAATGTTTACGTGCCAATTTTTTTGAGAGATTTTCTTGATAGTCAATTTCAAATTAACGCCATTATGACTTTGGATAATATATTGGCAGTCTTTTTAATTCCTATAGTGGCTTCTCTTAGTGATAAGACTATAACAAGGTTTGGCCGTAGAATGCCTTATTTAATGGTTGGTATACCATTATCTGCTCTGATGTTTATCTTATTGCCAAACTATACGAGCTTCTGGCATTTGATTCTTGTTATTACGATTTTGAACTTTGCCATGGCAATCTTTAGAGCGCCTACTGTTGCGTTGATGCCAGATATCACACCACCACCTTTAAGAAGTAAAGCCAATGGTATTATAAACTTCATGGGCGGCTTGGCTTCAGTGTTTGTTTTAATGGGCGGTTCATTTCTCTATAAGGAAAATCATAATTATCCCTTTGTTTTGACTGCAATTATGATGGTAGTAGCTTTAAGTCTGCTTTTAAAATTTATTAAAGAACCTTCTGTAGGGGTTACTTCAGAAGAAGAAAAAGTACATTTAAAAGATGCTTTAAATGCGATTAAATCTGATGAGGATAAGTCAATTTTATATGTTCTCTTAGCAATATTCTTCTGGTTTGTTGGCTATCAAGGGATCGAAGCGACTTTTAGTAATTACTGTGAGTTGTACTTGAACGTTGATGTTTCTGATGCTTCTTTTATTTTAAGTTTCTTTGCATTAGCTTTTCTCGTATTTGCCATTCCAGCAGGTTTTATCGGAACTGCCCTTGGAAAAAGAAAAACTATTTTAATTGGTATTTTAGGTGATGCAGTTGTATTTGTTTTTGTTGCAATGATTGGTACTCTTTTTCCATACAATAAAATAATCATGATGGTGGCGATGTTTATTGGTGGTTTCTTCTGGGCATTGATTAATATTAATTCCTATCCTATGGTTGTGGAAAGAACCTCAGAGAAATTCATAGGTACGTATACAGGTCTTTATTATTTTGCCTCTTCTTTGGCAGCAATCAGTGGCCCATTAATGGTTGGTGCATTTGTTGATTTCATTGGATTTGGCTCAGCGTTTATTGTAACAGCAAGTGCATATTTAATTGCATTTGGCTTGATCTTGAAGACGAAAGACAAACAAATTGCTTAAAGGTGCTTATGCACCTTTTTTTGTATAAAAAAAACCATCCTTAAAGGGTAGATAAAATAACCTTTAAAGGATGAGTCCCTATTGATGGTTTGAAATTCTTAATGTGAATTAAAATCCTTTATAACGATAAATTGCACGGGTAGAGAATCTCATCTTTGCTATGTTTTTTTTCAATCTATATTAGTCTTCCCATAGAGCATGAGTAACATGCCTAATCCTACAAGAAAGGTGGCAGGATAAAGGATAATCCATAATATTAGGTCATTTAAAGGCACATCGCTTCGTGTGAGCGTAAAATAGACAACTGAAGGCAACCAGAGAGACATAGCAATTCCAAAACCTATTTTAATCAATGTGATCCATAATTTAGGATTCTTTTTTACACGATCAGCTTCATCGATTGCTAATCCAATGGTGACCAATAATAGACCAATTGCAACAATATACATACAGCACCTCCTATTATAGCCATTATATTCCATAAATGGATATTATGGAATCCTTACTTTCAGAATCTAAAAGCAAATGAATGAAACGATTTTAAACCAAGAATCTTTTCCTTTTTCATGCATTATTATGAAATGAAAGGGAATAGAAGATAGAGCTTGTATTTTTTTAAAATCTACGTATACTGAGAAGGTATGTAAGGAGAAGGAAATGTCATTTTATAAATTAGGATTATCTTGGGAGATGGTATATGCCCTTGAGTGTCAAAATATATTGGAACCTACTATAATACAGAAATTAGCCATTCCACCAATTCTTAATAAAAAAGATGTTATGGCAGAAGCCCAGACAGGTACAGGCAAAACTCTTGCTTTTTTATTGCCCTTGATGGATCAAATAGATTTGGAAATGGGATTGCAAGCTATCGTTTTAGCACCAACAAGAGAGCTGGCGATTCAGATTACTGCTGAAGCAAAAAAACTTACTGAAATGAAGCCTGTATCCATTTTACCAGTTTATGGTGGGCAAGATTTTCATGCGCAACTCCATAAAATGAATCATCAGATACATTTGATTATTGCTACACCTGGGAGATTATTGGATCATTTAAAAAGAAGCTCCTTCTCAGTGGATGAAATGAAAATTCTCGTAGTGGATGAAGCAGATCAACTTTTTCATATAGGGTTTAAAGATGAGTTGAAAGCAATCATGAAATTTTTTAAAAAGGATTATCAAATTATATGTGTTTCAGCTACATTGAGTCACCGGGTAAATTCATTTAAGGATCATTATTTAAAATCACCAGTCCATGTTGTTGCACCAAAGGAGAAGATGATTTTAGATGAAATTACACAAGAAGTTATTCAAACCTCTAATCGTAAAAAATATGATGATTTTAAAGCCCTTTTGGTAAATGAAAATATAGATAAAAGTATTATATTTTGTCGTTCTAGAAAAGGCAGTGAAGCACTTGGCGAAGCAATGAAAGCAGATCAATATTCTGTGGAAGTACTTCATGGTGGTTTAACTCAAAGCAAAAGAGAAGCTTTAATGGAAGGTTTTAAAAACAACGAATTTAAATATCTAGTTGCAACGGATGTAGCTGCAAGGGGGTTGGATATAAAAGGTGTGGATTCGGTGATTAATTATAATCTCCCTGATGATCCTGAGAATTATGTTCATAGAATTGGTCGTACAGGTCGTGCAGGACAAACCGGAAAATCATACATTTTATTGACACAAAAGGATTATAATCGTCTACATGCCGTCGAAGCATTTATGGATCATAAACTTATATAAATTAGAAATTCATAATATATTTGACGATTTCATGACATATTTTTTTAAAAATATGAATATGGAGGAAAAGAAATGTTATCATATTACCAACCGACACAAAAAGAGTTTTGGACAGGACGAATTGATAGTACGATTGACTTTGATGCATTCAGATGGCATCAATGGATAGAATGTTTGGATCTTAAGGAAGATTTGAAACCTTTTGATGGTATATTGGGAATAGCCATTATTGGTTTTCAAAGTGATTTAGGCGTGAGATTAAACAAAGGGAGAGAAGGTGCTGCATCTGGCCCTATCCATATACGTAAAGAATTGATGAATTTACCATGTCACTTTAAACAAGAATTAAAACTTTTTGATATGGGGGATATCATTGCAAAAGATAATTTAAATGATTCTCAAATGGCCCTTGCAGAAGCCGTAGAGAAAATCATAGATCTTAATTTATTTCCAATCGTATTAGGTGGAGGTCATGAAGTTGCTTTGGGAAACCATTTAGGTGCTGCTAGAAAATTTAATCGTTTAGGCATAGTGAACTTTGACGCACACTTTGATTTAAGACCCTATGAAAAAACAGGCACTTCTGGCACCATGTTTCATCAAATTGCGGACATCAAAAAAGCTGAAAACAATCACTTTGATTATTGCTGTATTGGGATACAACAAAGAGGCAATACAAGAATGTTGTTCAACTTGGCAAAATCTTTAGAGGTACCATATATTCTTGCCCGTGACATCACACAAGAAAATATGGTAAACATTTTTAGCCGTATTGATCGATTTACAAAAAACAAAGACGCACTACATGTGACAATATGTATGGATGTTTTTGCATCTGCCTATGCACCAGGTGTTTCAAGTGCTCAACCTCTTGGGTTGCAACCTTGGCCTGTAATTTCCATGTTAAAGTATTTACTTAGAAACAATCGTGTGGCAACTTTTGATATTGCTGAGGTATCACCTCGTTTTGATCAAGATAATATCACTGCAAATCTAGCATCAACTTTGGTTTTTCATACCGTTCAACAGTTGGCTGAATGTTATGATTTGGACTTTGGAGATATATTTTAAGATTAATATGTAGGCTCTTAAATGATTTTCTTTTGTTGACTAGTTAATGTAAGTTGTGAGAACAAAATAATATATAAAATAAGAAGCGTATAAACAGACTTTATGTAAAAAATGTTTATACGCTTTCGATATTATGAAAGTAATACTTCTTTTATTTTTTGCCAAGAATCAACGATTTCACCGCTCCAGTCACCATTGTAATCAGTTTCCTTAAACTTAAATAGATATTTTTTTGAAGCCTTAGTTGATTTTAAATTTTTTGGATGGTCATCAATAAAAATGGAATGATCTTCCATCATCGCGACTCTTTCCTTGCCATATCCATAACCTGACTTGTCGATTAAGATGATAATTTCATCCACTTCAGGCAAATGTTCTTCAATCCAAAGGACCTTTCTTGAAGCATTTTTCGGAAATGCAGAGGTACAGATAATCAGTTTATAATGTTCTTTCAACTCAGAGATGACTTCTTTTGCACCTTCATAGAATTCTAGATATTCAAAAAAAATTTCAGAACCATAATATTCTTGAATTACATGTACGGGATTGTCATTATATTTATGAATTAAAGGACATACATATTTGTAGGACCAATTTCTGTGTTTTCTCCATTCTGCTTTAACAAACTCTGGATCATCTTTATAGGTTTCATTGTAAATACGGCATATGGCTTTATCAGAATTTACGATGGTTGAATCAAAATCTAAGTATAAGTCTTTTTTCATTGTTTTCTCCATTTCTATCTTCATACAATACTTTAAAGGTTAATGACAAAAATGTCTAATTAAGTTTTTCTAAAAAAAAGCCAAAGGCTTCAATGCCTTTGACTCTAATCTTCTATGAGTTCCTTCGCTTGTTTGCCAGTCATATGATCGATTTCAATAGCATAGATAGCAACATGATTTAAACCTGATTCTATTTCCTTATGACCAGCTTGAATATAATCAGGAGAATATTTTTCAATGAGTTTTCTAAGGGCGTGGATTTTTTCATTTTCTTCTTGTACTAATTTTGCCTTGCCAAAAACGATCACACTTCGAAAGTGGGAAGTAAATGTTTCTTGAATGATTTTATCTTGATCTACAACACAAAATGAAACTCTAGGATTGTTGGAAATACCAGTGATTTTATGACCTGCTTTTGCACTGTGAAAATAAATTTTTCCTTGATCATAAACATAATTTAATGGCACTGCATAGGGATAATTGTTTTCTCCAGAAACTGCAAGAACGCCATTGGTCTTCGCTTTGAGTATTTGAATGTTTCTTTCCATAGGTAATTCTTGATTAAATCGACGCATTTTTGTGAACATAAAGACCTTCCTTGTGAGTAATGAATCTGATGTGTTTTAATAGTTTTATTATACACTGAAGTTATGGATATTTAAAGAAAACAAGACTGAAGTTGAAAAGTCGCCTAGGAAATTTAATTTTCTAAGGGAATATGATACAATATGTGAAGAATATGGAGAACGATATGAATAACAATATGAATATAGCTGTAAAGAAAAAAGATCAAGTCATCAATACCATTAAATCACATGAAAATTTACTTTCATGTCCAATCTGTCACAACCCAATGTTTGTGGACAATGAACTGCTAAAGTGTGATAAAAAGCATACCTTTGATATATCTAAAAAAGGATATATTAATTTATTAACGACCAATCATCAAGGTATCTATACCAAATCTTTGTTTGAATCAAGAAATATCATTTCAAAGGCAGGTTTCTTTAATCCTATGCTAGAAGCTTTGGAGAGAATTTTAAAACAATGTGTCACCAAAGAATCTGTCATATTAGATGCTGGATGTGGTGAAGGATCACATTTGACACAATTGTTTCATCGATTAGGATCAAAAGGTTTATATATTGGTTCAGATATTTCTAAAGACAGTATTCAGATTGCCACAAGAGATACTGCTGAACTTTTGTGGCTTGTTGCGGATTTAAAAAAGATGCCGTTGTCAAATCAAAGTGTAGACGTTATTTTAAACATATTATCACCGGCTAGTTATGAGGAATTTCATAGGATTTTAAATACAGAAGGACGCTTAATAAAAGTTATTCCTGGGAAAAATTATTTGAAAGAAATACGTGGACTGATTGAGTCTGATAAAAAAAGTTACTCCAATGCTTCAGTATTAAATCATTTGTCAGAAAAAATGGAAATTATTGAGACCTATGAAATCAATTATAAGTTTAACTTAACTTCAGAACTTGCAAAACACTTGATGGAAATGACTCCTTTGACGAATCATCAAGTTTTAACATCTTACGTCGATCAGTTAAAGGAAGTTACGGTAGATTATATGGTTGTTGTTGCAAAGTTTTAAAAAAGGAGTTTTTATGGAAGTGAAATGTAAAATATGGATTGAAGAGGATGGCAAAATATTTGGGAAAGGTCCTTATGAACTTTTAAAAGCAGTAGAGAAGACTGGATCACTCAGTAGAGCAGCCAAATCCATGGATATGTCCTATAATAAAGCTTTTCATCTTCTAAAAGACATTGAAAAAAGATTAGGTTATAAATTGATAGAGACACAAACAGGCGGTAAAAGTGGTGGTGGTTCAACTGTAACAAATGCAGGAAAAGACATGGTAAAACGCTATGAGAAACTTATTAAGTTGTCAGAAGACACCATTTCAAAACTGTTCCAAGAAATTTTCTTGGAAACTTAATTGTCATACTATTGTAAATATTCGCTAAATTTTACAAAGATGTTGTTGTATATGGTTGACTTTAAAAACCTTATGTCGTTATACTGAGATTAGTATAACGACATAAACGGGGTGTTGAAATGACAATATATGATGAACGCAACTGGGAAGAGCAGCATTCTAGGGTGAACAAACCCTTTAGAAGCTTGCTCTTTTTTGGAGTAATTTTGGGATTGATAATTTTGATATCCTTAAGTTTAGGAAGATATCAAGTATCCATCATTAATGTTTTTAGAATTTTAATCAACGAAATAGTACCACTTCAAGAAACTTGGTCTAGTGAGATGGCATCTGTTGTTCTAAATATTAGAGTACCAAGAATTTTACTTGCAGTTCTGGTAGGGAGTTGCTTATCAGTAGCAGGTGTATCCTATCAAGGCGTGTTTCAAAATCCAATGGCTTCGCCTGATTTACTAGGTGCTACGTCTGGCGCTGCATTTGGCGCAGCACTGGCTATTTTACTTGGTGGATCAAGTATGATGATTTCTATGTCAGCATTTATTTTTAGTTTGCTAACGGTGCTAATCGTTTATTTCATAGGCAAAAAGGCTTCAGGAAATTCTGTGATGAACTTAATTTTATCAGGCATTATGATTGGTTCTCTTTTTACAGCGGGTACTTCTCTTATAAAGTTGGTTGCCGATCCTACGAATCAGTTACCTTCAATAACATATTGGCTTATGGGTAGTTTATCAGGGGCAAAGAATAAAGAAGTGGTTTTTGTTGCATTGCCTATGCTTTTAGGATTAACACCTTTGATTCTCATGCGGTATAAAATCAATATTTTAACTTTAGGTGATGATGTCTCAAAAAGTCTTGGGATAAACCCTGATCATATGCGCCTTATTGTCATTGTTGCTTCAACAATGATTACTGCTGCCAGTGTCTCTATCAGCGGTATGATTGGTTGGGTAGGGCTAGTCATCCCACATTTAACTAGAAAAATAATTGGTAATAATTATCAGTATTTAATACCTGGCAATTTAATAATCGGCGGTGGTTTTATGTTGATTGTTGATAATATTTCAAGAAATCTTTTATCTGTAGAAATCCCTATTGGCATTTTAACAGCTTTTATAGGAGCACCATTCTTTGCATATTTAATTCTTAGAAAAGAGGGCGCAATTCATGATTGATGTAAAAAATCTCAGTTTTTCTTATGGTAAAAGAAAGGTCTTGCAAGATATTAATTTCCACATAGAACAAGGGCAGAAGGTCGCTATCCTTGGACCGAATGGTGTTGGCAAAAGCACATTGTTTAAATGTCTTTTAGGACTTGAGCACCAATATGGTGGTGAAATTACCATCGAAGGAGAAAACCTAAAAAAACTCAGTTGCAAGGCATTAGCAAAAAAAATTGCTTACATCCCTCAATCACATCCTTTAACATTTGACTATTCCGTGATGGACATGGTTGTTATGGGGACCGCACATCAATTTCCATGGTTTGCTTCGCCCAATAAAGAGGCTTATGAAGCAGGCATTTTAGCCTTGGAACAATTGAAAATGGTTTCATTTAAGAATAGAATTTTCAATCAGTTATCCGGTGGCGAAAAGCAAATGGTCCTAATAGCTCGTGCCTTGGCTCAAAAGGCATCAATTTTAGTTTTGGATGAGCCTACCTCTAATTTAGATTATGGCAATCAAGTACTTGTTTTAAATCAAGTGGAGACTTTATCCAGAGAAGGTTATACTATTATTCTTTCTACACATAATCCCCAACATGCCATGAAGTATGCAGATGTTGTCATTGCATTATCAGATCAAAGAATTGTAGCCATAGGAGAACCAAAAGTTGTGATCAACGCAGCACTTTTAAAAGAATTGTATAAAACTGATGTGGTCATTCATTGGATTGGAGATGATGCCATGTTTCTACCTAAAAAGGATGATCAAGAAAATGATGTTTTTGTGGAAGCCCAAAATGGCTGAATTTATGTCAGACGCCTATGAATACAATAAGACACATTTGGCGTTAATGTCGTATATAAAAAAAGAAATTAAAAGTACGGATTATGTCTGTGATGCAGGTTGTGGTCTTGGATATATGAGTCTTGCTCTGGCAAAGCACTGTACAAAGGTAGATTCTGTGGATTTAGCACAACCGCCACTTGAAATTTTACGCGCAAATATCACAAAAGAAAATATCACAAATATTAATGTGATTGAAAAGAATATCAACAATCATATGCCAGAGCAAATGTACGATAAAATGGTTTTTAGTTTTTTTGGTTCTACAGAAGAGGCTTTAAGAATTGGGAAAAAAATGTGCAAAGATCAATTGATACTCTTTAAAAATGACAGTAGTTTTCATAGATTTACCATGAAACAAAAACCGAATAAGGGACATACCTTTGAAACCTCCAAAAGGACTTTAGAAAAATTAAATATTCCCTATAGGGTTGATAAGATTTTATTGGAAATGGGACAACCTTTTAGAACGCTGGAAGATGCACAGGTATTTTTTAACTTGTACAACAGAGAACCTAATGAACCTGTGAATTTGGAAGTCATCAAAAGTAGCTTAAAACAAATAAAGGGTACAGAATTCCAATATTTTTATTCTGTATTAAAACCGATTGCAATCATAAAAGTCAAAACAAAAGATATACCAGAGTTGAACTAAGGAGAGAGAAATGAAGAAAATTATTGTATTAATTTTAAGTTTAATGGTTGGTCTAATTTTCATAAGCTGTAATGAAAACTTAAAATCCGTTGACGAAACGAGAATTTTTGTGGATTCAGTTGGTAGGGAAGTAACAATTCCTAAGGAGATCACTAAAATTGCTGTAACAGGGCCATTGGCGCAAATTGTAGTGTTTTCCATTGCACCGAATGAAATGGTTGGCATAGCTGTACCATGGACACCAGCCTCTGAAATGATTCTGAATGAGGACTATTATAACTTACCAATTTTAGGTCAACTTTATGGCGGGAAGGGAGAAATGAACCTTGAAACACTCCTGGAAAGTGGTGCACAACTTGTAATTGATATTGGTGAACCTAAGGACACGATTGTTAGTGATTTAAATGATTTACAAGAACAAACGAACATACCCTTTGTTCATATAACAACCACTATGAGTAATATGGGTGAAGCTTACATAAAATTAGGTGAATTATTAAATAAAAAGGAAGAAGGCAAGGAATTATCCGATTATTGTAATCGTGTTTACAATAAAGCTATGGAAATATCCAATTCAGTTGAAAAAGCCAATGTGCTATATTGTCTTGGTGACAAAGGTCAAAATGTTATTGCAAAAGATTCCTATCATGGTGAAATCATTGATTTAATGACCAATAACTTAGCTATAGTGGATCAGCCGGTTTCCAAAGGTACAGGAAATGAAGTGGATATGGAACAAATTATTAAATGGAATCCAGATGTGATTTTTTTTGCCCCTGATAGTATTTATACAACAGTAGAAAAGGATCCAGCATGGCAAACCTTGAAAGCCATCCAAAATAATCAATATTATGAAGTACCGGAAGGACCTTATAATTGGATGGGATTTCCTCCTTCTGTTCAAAGATATTTAGGTCTTCATTGGATGATTAGTATTTTATATCCAGAGGAAATGGATAAGACTTTGTTTGATGAAGTTCAATTGTATTTTGATTTGTTTTATCACAGTACTTTAACAGAAGAGCTGTTTCAGCAAATTGTCAATGTGAAATAAAGGAGATTCTATGGAAAACTTATTTAAAAGACTACTGGATAAATTAGAGCATCATGAACCTGTCGTTTTATGCTCCATCATTGCGAGTTCAGGATCTACACCAAGAGGAAAAGGTGCGAAAATGCTTGTTTATCAAGATGGTACAACTTATGGCACCATTGGTGGTGGCGCAGTTGAATATGAAAGTACACTTCTGGCAAAAGAATCATTTAAAGAGAGAAGAGCCTTTCAACACAGTTATAATCTAACGAGCAATGAAACTGCAGACATTGGCATGGTTTGTGGTGGTGCAGTGGTGGTTTATTTCCAATATATAAAACCAGAGGATGAAAAAGTAGTGGCAATGATTCGCTATATCACGATGCTTTTTAAAGAGAATCTAGACAGTTGGTTGATTACAAAAGTGAACAACGAACAGCAAGCTGAAATGGGTCTTTATGAAAGGCATAAGGGCTTGGTCTTTGGAGACGTTAATAAACAACTTTTAAAACCTTTATTGAAAAGTAAAGGGATGTTATATAAAGATGTTGATACCTATTATGTGGAGCCATTAACGGAATCCGGAATGGTTTATGTTTTTGGTGGTGGTCATGTTTCTCAAGAATTGGTACCACTTTTAACAAATGTTGGTTTTAAAGTCAATGTCTATGAAGATCGTGAACAATTTGCAAGTGAAGCTTTATTTCCTTCTGCATATTCGCGTATTGTAGGAGATTACTTATCAATTGATAAACAGATTAAACTTACTTCATCAGATTATGTTGTTATTATGACAAGAGGCCATCAATCGGATTACGATGTCTTAGCACAAGTGATGCACCATGAATGTAGCTATGTAGGTGTAATCGGAAGTCAATCTAAAAAAGCACATACTTTTGAAAAATTAATGGCAATCGGCATTCCTGAAAGTAAACTAGAGCGTATTCATACACCCATTGGTTTACCTATAAAGGGAGAAACACCTGCTGAGATTGCAGTCAGTATTACAGGAGAAATGATTTTACACCGCTCGACCCAACAGGGCATAGTGAAATGAAAATCATATTAACGGGTGAAAGAGGTGTTGGTAAATCCACTATTCTTCAAAAGGTCATAGAGGAATTAGCATTAAAACCTGTAGGCTTTAAGACCAATAAAGTTGATTTAATTTCTAATTCAAAAGTGTTCATTTCACCTTATTTAGAAGCCTTGAATATGGATCAACATTTATGTGTTGCTATTCTTGAAAAAAATAACAGAATTTCTTTTCCAAATGACTTTGATGCATTCGCCTTAAATCATTTGGATTTAGACCCACAAACATGGATGGTAATGGATGAAATTGGCTTTTTAGAGTCTGATGCAATGCTTTTTAAAAATAAGATTATCTCCTTGTTTAATAGTGAGCAAAAGATATTGGCAGTGGTTAAAGAGCATCCAGATCTTTTTCTCAAAGCACTTTTAGAAATAAAAGAGACTAAGGTTTATCATGTAACAAGTGAAAATAGAGAAAAGATTTATTCAGACATAATTGCTTTAATTCAAACTCGGCCGTGAAGAATGAAATAAAATCCTTTAAAATGCAATTATAGATTTCGGAGGGCATATGATTCAAAAAGAAATATATGAGCATTTTAAAACTAGGAAAGTCCATTCTCTTATGTACATACCCTATGAGCATGTAAGTCATGGTGAGGTCGTAAAGGGTTCAAAGGGTTTAATAAAAGTCTTTAATGAAACGATAGGGTTACAGGAAATTTATTTCAGTTACAACACTTTTGATGATATATTTAAGGATCTTGTAAAATTAGAAGAAAGTCATTTAATATCCTTTGTCCCAAATGATAAAGTAATGGCATTAAAAGAAAAAGGATATGCAGTTTATGGTCATTTCAAGGAATACCATTTGCATCATGTGAATGCCTATACAAAAGATATTGGTTTTGCAAGTGATGAAGACTTTAAAAGACTTTCATATATTTCATATGCCTGCCAGTATCAAACTAGAGGCTTTGTTGGTCATGAGCCCATGTGGTTTCAGTCATGGCTCGATAATGGTGCAGGTTTTTTAAACAAGGATTTCATTACGAAGATTATTGTCATTAAAGATCAAGAGGAAATAAAGGGGTTGGCTTTAGTT
This sequence comes from Clostridia bacterium, assembly GCA_016937975.1. Lineage (GTDB taxonomy): Bacteria > Bacillota > Clostridia > Peptostreptococcales > Acidaminobacteraceae > JABXKX01. Next base: position 6,104 of record JAFGVN010000017.1, on the reverse strand, counting down.
GCTTGCTATAATGAAACACTATGGATTAGAGAAATCGCTGTAGATCCAAAAGAGCAAAATAAAGGTTATGGACATCAATTAATGGAAATGGCCATTTCCGTTGGTGCAAATCACCATGTTAAAAAAGCCTATTTAATGGCAGATCAGTTAAATCTATCTGGTCATCATCTTTATACAAAATATGGATTTGAAGCAACTGAAGATGAACAAATTGACTTGTTTAAAATTATACCCCAGAAACATTTAGATCATTATCTGGGGTGCAGAGTGTTTGTTAAAATTGATCGTCCGATGCACTCTGTACATCCTAAACATGAAGATATGATTTATCCCATTAATTATGGTTTTCTACCTTTTACTCTTTCAATGGACGGCTGTGAAATTGATGCCTATGTGATTGGTCCAGAGAAGCCATTAGAATATTATTCTGGAGAAGTGGTAGCCATCATCAAGCGTAAAGATGATGAGGAAGAAAAGCTGGTTGTCAGTAATACAGCGTTAACATTAGGTGAAATCTACGAAAATGTATATTTTACTGAAAGGTATTTTAAAAGTGAAATTGTGATGAAGTCAACCGAATAGGTTGACTTTTTCTTATTACATGGAACGTGACATTCTGTAAAGGTGATTATTGAGAAGCAGAAGTATGATTTTGTCCTAATTTTTGTCACTATCTTTTCGAAAAAATATAATATTCAGAAAAATTTAAAAAAAATTTAAAATCCTTTGCCGCTGAAAACGTTTACACGACTGGCTCATAAATTTTGTCACTAGATCATAACGACATATGTTTGAGAAGTGCACATTGTAGATTGTGTCTTTGAAAATTATACTTTAAGCGTCAACAAAACACGGAATTATTATTTTAGGAGGGATTGTTTTGAGTACATCAACGCGTATGTCAACAAGAGATCGAATTCAAAAATTTGGTCGTTTCTTAAGTGGTATGGTAATGCCAAATATTGGCGCTTTTATCGCTTGGGGATTAATTACAGCATTATTTATTCCAACAGGTTGGACACCTAATGAGAAGTTAAGTTCTATGGTAGGTCCAATGATTATGAACATGTTACCAATCTTAATTGCTTATACAGGTGGAAAGATGGTTCATGGTTCTAGAGGTGGGGTTATTGGTGCAGTAGCAACAATGGGTATCATTGTAGGCGCTGACATTCCAATGTTCTTAGGCGCAATGATCATGGGTCCTTTGGCTGGTTATGTCATGAAGAAATTTGATGGCTTAGTTGAAGGTAAAATACCATCAGGTTTTGAAATGTTAATTAACAACTTTTCAGCAGGTATCTTAGGTACGATCTTAGCGATTATTGGCTATGTAGGTATTGGTCCAGTGGTATTGGCCCTAAATGATGTTTTAGCATCTGGCGTAAGAAAATACCTCACGGAATTCTTTCAGAAATTCAATATAGCTATCTAATACACCATGTGGAAAAAGAACTTTTATAGTTCTTTTTTGCTTTTTGTATCACAACCTATGTTAAAATAAAGTGAATACAAATTGATGAGGCAAAATGATGAATATAAACGAAGCATTAGAAAAGAAACTGAGTGAAATAAGAAGGATTCTACATGCGCATCCTGAGCTTGGCTTTAAGGAGTATGAAACCTCAAAACGCATTATGGATGATTTAGAAGCCATTGGAGTGGAGGATATTTCACTGGTTGAGCCAACAGGTGTTGTAGGCTATATCCATGGAAGACCTGGTAAAACCGTCCTTTTAAGAAGTGATATGGATGCCTTGATGATCCAAGAAGAAAATCAAGTAAGTTATCAGTCAAAAAATAGTGGTATTATGCATGCCTGTGGTCATGATGTGCATATGACTTGGTTGCTTGGTGCAGCCATGCTATTGGTTGAGCAAAAGAACACGCTAAATGGTACTGTCAAACTACTATTCCAACCTGCAGAAGAAGGACTGGCAGGTGCGAAAAAAATGATTGAACAGGATGTCCTTGGCGATGTGGATTTAGTTTTAGGTGGACATGTATGGCCAAGTTTAAAGCGTAATACCATGGCAATTAAAGCAGGTCCCCTAATGGCTTCTTCCAGTAAGTTTGAAATTAAAATATTTGGAAAAGGTGGTCATGGTGCGGCACCACATGAAACCAATGATCCTATTCTTGTTGGGACTCATATCTATCAAGGTTTACAGAGTATTGTTAGCAGGAACATTGATCCAACCAAGGCTTCTGTATTATCTATTACTCAATTTCATGGTGGGACAACCCATAATATCATCCCAGATCAAGTTTTTCTTGCTGGAACAGTAAGAACACTCGAAAATGAAGTTGTTCAATTTATAGAAGAAAAAATGGAAAAAATTATATCAGGGATTTGTAGATGTCATGGTGCAGAATATGAGTTTAAGTTTGACAATTATTATCCTGTTGTCATGAATAATCCTGAGATCACAAGGTCCTTAATCGAAAAAGGTCAATTATATTTTGATGAGGTTGTCGAACTTGAAGCACCCGTTATGGCAGGTGAAGATTTTTCCTTTTATCTACAAAAAAAACCGGGTGCTTTTTTCTTCATCGGATCCATGGAAAAAGACAATTACCCATTACATCATCCCAAATTTGATGTGAATGAAGATATCCTTTTATATGGTGCTAAATGGTATGCCTTGATTGCAGATGCTTTTTTAAAAACAGGTGTTCTGTAACATCAGTCTCTTTTAACCTACTTTATGAAACGAAATGAGAATACCTGTGACTTTAGTCGTGGGAGATTCAATTTGTGGTATAATGATATACGTGAGAGAAAGAATGAGGAGAAGATATGAAAAAATTTTTATTGGGAATCATGTTGTTATCTCTTGTGGGATGTCATAATGAGCAAATTACACCACAAAACCCTGGCGAGGTTGTGAATGTTGCTTTAAATGAGGAAAATGGGAATAATAATGACCAACAGATAAGTGAAGTTCCTCCTCAGGAAAATGAGAATGGCTATACCTTACTGGGAAGCATGAATGATGGCACAGAGATCTATTACAAATTAGACGAGCCTTATAAAAGTAGACAAATTTGCAGTGAAATCATAGCCAAAAGCAATAATGATACGACTGTATTGTCAGATCTGCCAAGTAGTGTTCCAGTGATGAATGACACTTTAAGCCAAGTCGCTTTTGTTCAGAATGTTGGTTTTGAGTCTTTTGGTAAATTATACTTATACGATGGTCAGATATATCAACTCACATCCAATGCATTGAAAGAGAAAGAATCCAACAGTAGAACTTTGAAAGATTGTACATGGTTTGGAGATGAATTACTGGTGATCTTAGGATTTGATTCAGGCACCATTACTGAAGGTGGCGATGTTTACCTCATTAATATTAATACTGGGGATCTAAGAATGGTTATGGATGCTAAGGACAATGTAGAGGTAGTGAATATAGATTATGAAGAGGATACTTTAAATTATGAACTACTCTATTGGTTAGATGACAACTACCAAGAAACCTTATATGAAGATAAATCTCTTTTCCTTAAGACCTATATGAGTCAATTGCCTATTCTAATAGAAAGACCAAATTTAAATGTTGAAATAACAGAAGTATCCATATTTTCAAAGGATGAACTTGAAGGGTTTGACTGGTATCAGCCAGATTTAATGCTCTCCGACTTTAAGGAGAACGAAAATTTAGGTGACGAAGCTTTTCCATCCTATAAAAAGGGTTACATGGAGTACACTTTTACAATGTTTGCTGATGAAATTTGGACCTTGACCATAAAAGATATCAATGTAGGTTTACCAAGAAACATTAAAATTGGAGATGCAATGAAGGATGTTATTCAACGTTTTAATCCTGAAGTTGAAGTGACGGATCAAACTCAAATTATGTTGTATGGCAAAGAGACCAATGACATTGAAACCCAAAAGCCAATGGCAGTATTGTACCAGAATTCAGGGGGTTCTGAATTGATTGTGACAACAGAAAACTATAGTCCTGTTTTGATCTTTAACTTTGAAAACAATCAACTTAAATCATTTAAAGTCAATTATTATATAGCAAATTAGGAGGCATTATGAAAATTGGAGGGTTTTCTTTAAGTTTAAATGTAAGTGACTTATTAAGGTCAAAAGCATTTTATGAGAAATTGGGATTTGAAGCCATACATGGTGAAGTTGAGCAAAAATGGCTGATTATGAAAAATGAAGATGTCGTAATTGGCTTATTCGAAGGCATGTTTGACAAGAACATCTTAACCTTTAACCCAGGTTGGGATAGTAATGGAGATCCAGTTGATCCTTTTACAGACATTAGAACATTACAGAAATCATGGAAAGAAAAAGGTGTCGATTTCATTGATGAAGTTGACGAAAATGGCAGTGGACCAGGAAGCTTTATCATTATGGATCCCGACGGCAACCCAATTATGATCGATCAGCATCGATAAGAGGTATTATGAATTATAAACAATTAATCAATGAAGGTATACAGCTGTACTTAGATGAAGCCTTTGAAGAAGCGTATGATCTTTTAACAACTTATAGAGATCTTGTAAAAGGTAATTTAGCCCAAATAGATAACTTCAGATACAGCTGTCTTGGAAAAATGAATAAAAATGAAGAAGGCTATCTTCTCCTTGAAAAGGCAATTAAGGATGATGGTTTTTGGTACCATCCCGACTTACTCCTTGAAGACCAAGATCTGGAAGGCTTTAGAAATTTTAAAGGTTTTAATGAGCTAGTGGATATTTGCAAAGTGAGATATGAAGACGCTAAGTATCAAAGTACATTAAAACACACCTATGTGGAATCTGATCTTGAAGTTTCAAAAGGTCTTCTTGTTGCTTTACATGGCAATCAAGAAAATATGGCCATAGCGGAAGACGATTGGAAGAGTATTTTTGACTTAGGTTATAATGGTTTATTTTTACAGTCTGATCAAGTTGAATTTTATGATGCATTTACCTGGGAAGATTATGAAGACGCAGCACTTAAATTGCCAAAGGTAATTCAAGAATTTCATAAAAATGAAAAGATGATTTTGGCTGGTTTCTCAGGTGGGGGACAAGTTGCTTTATGGTCAGTTTTAACAAATCAAATGGCATGTGATCATTTATTATTGGTAGCGCCATGGTTACCTCATATTGAGGATTGGGATGATTTATTGCCACAATTAAAAGTTAATCATACTAAAGTCACTATTTTAATTGGGGATGCAGATGAAGATTGTTATGAAGGTTGTGAATATCTTCATAAAGCTTTGGAAAAACAGGGTTGTGATGTGGAACTGTTGATATTTGAAGACTTAAATCATGAATTTCCTGAAGATTTTGATGAACATTTAAAAGAAATCTTAGCATAGCAAATAAGACATCTTTATCATTTCATGTTAGAATGATAAAGGTGTCTTTGTTATTTTAAATAATTGAAGTGATTTGAAGAAAAACAGATGAAAAGCTATAAAAAAGAATTATAGATTGATAAGTTGTAGGAGCAATAAATGGAAAAGCAGATTCAATTAGTTTTAGATGATGATTATAGAATAATAGCACTAAGTGATATACATGGCCATAAAGATATATTTAATGATTTAATGAAATCCCTTCAATTAAGAGATGAAGATTATTTGATTATAATAGGGGATTTTATCAACAAAGGACCTGAGAATCTGGAAACTCTTAGAGCGATGATGACTTTAAGTCATAGGCCAAGAACTTATATTTTAAAAGGCAATCACGAATCTTTAGTAACCCATTATGTGGACATGAAAGATAAATTTAGAGATATGCACGATTTCTTAAAACAAGATCCCTATACCCTTGCCCTTCATGATATGGCTAAAGAGATGTCATATGATTTGTATGGCAGTCAAGATTCTGAAGCCTTTAGGTTGACGCTTTTAGAATGTTTTTCAAATGAGTTAGAGTTCATGAGAAATCGTCCTATATTTGTGGAAACCGATGATTTTATTTTTGTCCATGGCGGCTATGAGAAATCCTTTGACGTTGAAAAGGATGAGAATAAGTTTTTAAAATACGATTTTTTTGATAAATAGTGCTCGCACACTCGTTACTTTAGTTGTGAGTTAGAGCATAAAATTTAGGCAGTATTAGGTAATTTAATCTGTAAA
>JAFGVN010000016.1 GCA_016937975.1 Clostridia bacterium | reverse complement strand
TTTTTATTATAAATTTGAACTAATTATTTCTTAACTATTAAGAATTCTGAACGTCTGTTCTCTGCGTGTTGCTCCTCTGTACAAGTATCACACTGTACTTTTGGCTCGCTCTCTCCAAATCCTTGTCCTGAGATTCTATCTTTAGCAATTCCTTTTGAAATTACATATTGAACAGTCGATTTTGCACGTCTCTCTGATAAGTTTAAGTTGTAACGATCGCTACCTCTACTATCTGTATGAGATTTCACAAAGATAACCATCTCTGGGTGCTCGTTCATTACCTCCACCAATTTGTCTAATTCTGAAGCGCCTTGAGGCGTTATATTACTTCTATTGAATTCGAAGAAAATTGGTTGTAATATTACTTCTTTCTCTGTAATAATTGGTTTAATTGGCTCTAAGTTTGCTGCTATTGTTACATTACCGCCTTCTGATTTTGCCATTGTGAAAACTCCATTCTCATAGCCTTGCTTAGATACTTGAAATCCGTATTCTTTCTCACAATTTAAACCAAACGTAGCGTTTCCGTTTGCAGCACTATTATCAGAACTAACCACTTTACCTTTCTCATCTACAACCGAAATAAAAGCGCCTTCAATTGGCATTCCTGTCTTAGCATCTTTTACAGTAACTAATGCATTTACACCACATATTGGCGTAGCTAAATAGATATTATCTACTCCTGCGCGATTACTTGAAAAGAATGCTACTTTCTTTTGTGTATTAAAACTAAAAGAAAAATCATCTTTTTCTGTGTTTACTGGAGCCCCTATATTGGTTACATCGCCTCCTTTTGAAAGATCGTATTTGTAAACATCAAAACCTCCAAATCCTTGACGTGCATTTGATGCAAAGTACAACACATTATTATCTGTTACAAATGGAAAACTCTCGTCGCCTTCTGTATTAACCGTTGTGCCTAAGTTCTCTGGAGTACCATATGAATCTCCATCAACTGAAACCTTCCATAAATCTTCTCCTCCTTGTCCACCTGGCATATCAGATGAAAAATACAATGTTTTTCCGTCTTTGCTAATGGCAGGGTTTCGAACTGAATATGCTTTACTGTTAAAAGGTAAGGCGCTACTATTTGACCATTTATCGCCTTCTTTTGTCGCTTTATAAAGATAAATTTTTCCGTATTTCAGTTTCTTTTCTTTATTCTTTTCAAAATCGCCTTCGTTGAAACTCTCACTTGCGTAATACATTGTACCACCGTCAGAACTTACTGCAACAGGACCATCGTGCCATTTTGTATTTAATTCGCTAACAATTGTTGGTTCACTTAATGTTCCATTTTCATTGTAAATCGCTTTGTAAATATCTAAATAAGGCTCATCGCTCCATCCGCTAGTTTTTCTTGATTCGTTTCTAGCACTCGAAAAATAAACTTCATTTGCACTAGTTAAAACTGCTCCAAAATCTGACTTATCACTACTAATTGTAGAAGGTGTAATATCAAATAATTGTGCTTGTTGTTTTAATCTATTTAAATAATTAGGATTGTTCTTAAATGCAATTGCGCGTTGATCTTTTGGTGCTAATGCTGCAAATTTCTCCATTTGTTTGTCTGCTTCGGCGTATTTACCTTCTGCTTTTAACATTTGAGCATATTTAAAATATGTCTCCGCATCATTCTTTTGATCAGCTATATTTGCGTACCACTTGGCAGCTTCTTTGGTGTTAAACACATTGTAATAGCTCTCTGCTAATTGCGTCTCAACATATAAATCAGATTTACCTTTTTCAACCAACTTTAAGTACTCATTGGCAGCGTCAACGTATTCATATTTATCAAATAGCTTATCGGCTACTTTTGTATCCTTATTTTGAGCGCTAAGAACACCGCTTACAATTACAAAACTTAATGTTATATATAGTTTCTTCATGTCATTAATACTTTTAGGTTAAAAGAATCTCGGTGAACTCGATACTTTCTTCGGGAAATTCAAATCAAATAATAAAATAATCTCGTGTGAAGAAGGTGTCGTCACTTTTAAATCTGATACTATGTGATCGTATGCATATCCAATTCTTAAATTTGGCGTAATAGCATAATTCATCATAGCTCCAAAACTGTCTTGAAGTCGGTATGTTCCTCCAATCTCAAATTTGTTATTAAATAAAAAGTTTGATGACAAATCTAATGATGGATTTACACCAAATGCAGACTTTAACATAAAGAATGGCTTAAATTTAATAGTCTCATTTAAGTCAAATACATAACCTCCAGTTAAGAAATAATGGGCTGTCTCTGGACCAAATTCATAATTTGTACCATTCGAATTAACCTCCATATGGGTCTTCTTTAAGAAGTTGGGCACCGAAAATCCAACATAATATTTCTGTGAATAGAAGAAAATACCTGAACCAACATTAAAAAATGTATTGCTTACATTTTGTCCAAATGCAGGATCAATAATTAAATTATCTTGTAACGAAGGATCTACATCACTTAACAATCCAATCTTTTGAAATGTTAAACCTGCTTTTAATCCTAATGCTAACTTATGATTCTCTCCCAAGTTTAATGTATATGAGAAATCTCCAAATACGTTATTCTCTTCTACTGGACCTAATTTATCTGATACTACAGATAATCCTAATCCAACATTCTTACCAACAGGAGAATGACCAAAGAAAGTAGCTGTTGTTGGTGCATCTTCAATCTCGATCCACTGCTTTCTGTACAATAATCCCATAGATAAGTTCTCCTTTGATCCAGCATACGCCGGATTCATTACACTCATGTTGTACATATATTGTGTATAGTGTGGATCTTGTTGAGCAGAACTCTCAAGTGAGAAACCTAATGCTATTAAGGCAACTAATACTAGTTTTTTCATTATTAATATTTTGATTTTTTATACAGGTTTCACCTTTGAAGTGAAACCTGCTAAATTATTATTCACCTCTATTGATATATACCCAGCCTGTTACACTTGGTCTATCCTCAAAATCTATCATGTAATAATATGTACCCGTTGGTAACTCATCTCCATTGTCTGACTTACCTCCCCACTCATTTACATAATTGCGCTTCGAATATACCTTTAGACCATAACGGTTAAATACTTCAACTTTCTTAATATTGAATGAAGAAAGATCCCAAGTATCATTATTACCATCACCATTTGGTGAGAAACCTTTTGGTATAGTACAGCCATTTACAACAATCTCAAATGTACCTACTCCATAACAAGAATCGCTTGGCGTGAAAGTATAAGTAGAGTTAGTAGTCGTTGTAATTACTGATGGCGACCATGTCCCTGTTAAAGTATATCCTTCAGCTGTTACAGTTGGAAAATCAACTACTGAGCCTGAACAAACATCAACACCATCAAATGAAATTGATTGAGTTGGATCAACTGAAACTGTTAAAGTATAACTCGAAGCACATTGACCAGCATTTGGAGTAAATTCATAAGTAGTCACTCCAGAAACAGATGTATCAATTGAAGCTGGCAACCACGTACCTACAATACCATTATCTGATGTCGTTGGTAATGCAGATGCTACTTCATTTTGACAATAAGTACTTGTTATTGCAAAAGTAGGTAGAGTCTCTGAAGCTATCGTTACATCCATTGTCACTGTTACATCACAAGTAGTTGAAGGAGTAAATGTATAAGTTAATGTCCCTAAAACTGATGTATCTATCGTTGCCGGAGACCATACCCCAACTACTCCATTATCTGATGTTGTTGGTAATACTGGTGCCGTTGAATTTTGACATAAAGTACCAATTTGTGTAAATGTAGGTGTTACTTGAGGTGTAATCACAATATCCATAGTGACTACTACATCACATGTACTATTTGAAGTAAATGTATAAGTATAAGTTCCTGATGATGATGTATCAATACTCGTTGGTGACCAAGTCCCAACTACTCCATTATCCGATGTTGTAGGTAATGATGGTGCAGTCGAGTTTTGACATA
>JAFGVN010000098.1 GCA_016937975.1 Clostridia bacterium | reverse complement strand
TTTTCACAAAGTTATTATAAATTTTAGAATGAAGTCTATGTTTTCTACTTATATTGATGTATTTTAATGTAGACTTCGAAATGAGAGGTTTCATGAAAGTTTTAGTAATCCATGGCAGTCCAAGAAAAAATAAGAATACAGATCAAGTCATCAATGCTTTTTTTAAGGAAGTAAAAGATATTATCTTAGAACATGTTTATTTGTATGATTTAAATATCAGTTATTGTACTGGGTGTTTAGCTTGTGGTAAAAATGGTATATGTCCAATAGAGGATGACATGCAAACATTGTATGAGTTGTTTGAAACAGCTGATGCAATTGTACTGGGCTCACCGATGTATTTCAACTCGGTAACTAGTGCGACCAAGGTAATGATTGATCGAACTCAGGTTTACTGGAGTCGTCGTTTTATGTTAGAACATAAAATGGAGAAGCCTAAACTGAAAAAAGGTGTTTTTATTTCAACAGCAGGAGTGTCCCATACTGAAGCATCATTTGAAGGTGCTAGAAAAGTGGTGAGTATTTTTTTTAAAGCCATAAACACGAGTTACGACCTGGAAATAGTAGTTGATAATCTAGATCATGAGTCGTTGGAAAATCAGATGGAGACATTACAAGAAATTACTCATAAAGGACTAGGGTTTTTCAGTTAAAGAGTTGACTTTTAAAGTGTGCCCTATATAATGATATTGTACAATGTATACAATGTTATGAGCGGAGGAAAATATGAGTAAAAAACTAGTTCCAGTAGGTTTATCAAACAGACACTGTCACTTAAGTCAAGCAGATATTGATGTATTATTCGGCGAAGGCTATGAGTTAACAAACTTTAAAGACTTGAAGCAACCTGGTCAATACGCATGTGAAGAAAAAGTTCAAGTTGTTGGACCAAAAGGTGCATTAACTATGAGAGTATTAGGCCCTGCTAGAAATCAAAGTCAAGTGGAAGTTTCTTTAACAGATGGATTTGTATTGGGTGTTCAGCCACCAGTTAGACAATCAGGCGATCTAGCTGGCAGCCCTGGTTGTAAGTTAGTAGGACCAAAAGGTGAAGTTGAAATCAGTGAAGGCGTAATCGCTGCTTCAAGACATATTCACATGCATACAACAGATGGCGAAAGATTTAATGTAAAAGATAAAGATGTTGTAAGTGTTGAATTTGGCGGTGAAAGAGGCGTTGTATTCCATAATGTGTTATGTAGAGTAAATGCTGCTTTTGCACTTGAGTTCCATGTGGACATCGATGAAGGTAACGCTGCTGGTTTAAAAAATGGAGATGAAGTAGAAATCATCTCATAGGATAAAACTTTAGTCAGAAAGCTGGGAGTGAGATTATGAATTTAGCAAAGTATATTGACCACACAATTTTAAAGCCGGATATTTCAAAAGCAGAAGTGCTTCAAGTTTGTAAGGAAGCAAGAGAATATGGATTTTTCTCAGTATGTGTAAATCCATATTTCGTAAAAACTGTTGCCGATGCATTGGAAGGTAGTGATGTGAAAGTAACATCGGTTATTGGTTTTCCATTAGGTGCTAACACACCTGAAATTAAAGCTTTGGAAACAAAAAAAGCGATAGAAGATGGAGCCAATGAAATTGATATGGTCATTAATGTATCTGCTTTAAAAGATAAAGACTATGATTATGTTTTAAAGGATATTAAAGCAGTTGTAGAGGCATTAGAAGGTAAAGCAATCTTAAAGGTTATTTTAGAAACTTGTTTATTAACAGATGAAGAAAAAATAAAAGGTTGTGAATTGTCTAAGGCAGCAGGTGCACACTTTGTTAAGACATCTACAGGTTTTTCTACTGGTGGTGCTACAGTTGAAGACATTGCTTTAATGAGAAAGACTGTTGGTCCTGAAATGGGTGTTAAAGCGTCAGGTGGCGTAAGAGATGCTGAAGGAGCTAAAGCAGTTATTGAAGCAGGCGCAACTAGAATAGGTGCAAGTTCTTCAATTAAAATTGTCACAGGTGGAAGAGCGGATTCAGATTATTAATGACAAAAATATACACCCACATAACTTGGTTATGTGGGTGTTTTTCATTGTTTACCTGTAATAACGATTCTTTCGAAGGCATCGCAATTAAGATATTTCATTTCAATGTTAAATAAAAATCCAGTAATGACATCTTTTTTTGTATAAAAATGAAGTTGTATAGGTGAATCCATGTGGTATTCTAAAGCGGTTTTATCAAGAAGTTGTTTGAAGTACGCTTCAAATACGGTTTTTATATCGTAATCCTTAAGAATATGCTCTTGGATACAAAGGTCAAAAACATGAATATCAGGTTCCTTAGAAATCATTTCTACATAGGCTTCTGAAAGGCTGTAGAGATCATTTAAGGTGAATACTATATCGATTTGATTTGCATCATGTGATGCAAAGGGCTCTAAAAGCTTGAAAGTTTGATGCATATTGCGTTCATATATTTTTTGAAGAATCTTTTGATTAAACCAAAGGTCTGATAAGTGACTGTAAAGATTTTTATCAAAAACATTGCTATGAATTGTAGGAAATCCATTGACTGTACCATTGTAAAGAAGACCATCTTCAAAGACTTGGATCATCATATTTTCATGTTTTAACCCAAGATATGATTCATCTAAATCCAAATCAATTAGAAGATTTTTCTTATCATAGTTGACTGCATCTCCTTGGGTTTTTAATTGGATTTGCCAATGAAAATCGGTTAAATCTACTTGTTTCATGACTGTAGCTAAATGAATGGAAGTATTGGTATATCTTATATAAAAAGCTAGGCTTCCTAAAAAGAAAACAAAAAAGAAAATGAATCCTATAAATTTTTTTATTGTCAGCTGATTGTGTTTCATAGGCCTTTAACTGTTCCTTTTCTTAATCGATAATAATAAAATTGATATAAACTTATGGTGGCAAGACTTAAAACAACGTTCACAGAAGCATATCCAAAGATAATTTTCAAATAAGGAATAGGCGTATTTAAGAAGACACCATTTAACATTTTAAGACTCCAATAGAAGGGTGAACCGTATGAAATCCATTTTAAATTTGATGATAAAAATTCAGTACTCCAGAATGCGCCTCCAATGAGTCCTAGAAAAAATACAGAAGGAGCAATTAAACTTTGATATTTAGTTTTATTCTTAATGAGTAAAGTTAAGAGCAAAACCATATTTACAATAAAACCACCATGTAAAAGTAAAGTAATCATCATAATAGAAATCTGAGATCCATCATGAAATTTAAATCCAACAACAAAAATAATCAGCTGAATAAAAGCAATACATAAAGTACTGATCATGATTGAAGACAATTCTCCTAGATATAAAATTAATGGCGAAAATCCAGCGGGAAGATACCTTTTCATCATGTAAGTTTTCGTATCTATCAAATGTGTATGAGCAAAGAAAATAACATATGAGAAAATTACCAAAGTAAATCCAAAAGTAATATTTATTTTTAATATTTTTTGAATGTTTAGGTTTTCATCTAAAAGAGATTGTGGTGATCGTACAATAGAATTAACCGACATTTCAAAGTGATTATTTTCAACAAAGGATTTACCATTATGAGTAATTTTGTCAAAAAGACCTTCTAGATTATATTTTTTTTCATACAAATTTGCTGTATTTGCCGATTTATAAATGGCTAAATCAGTAATGACCTCGCTGGCAATGATGTCTCCCAAAGTAGGACCAATAGTACTCTTATCCAGATAAATCAATTGAATGGAATCATCAAACTTAGAGGTTTGAATTGCTTTTTCAAATCCTGTTTTGAAAACGAAAATCGCTTCAATACGATTGTTTTTTAGTAGCTTTTCAGCTTCAGATTCGCTTTCTGAAATTACTTTTAAAGCTTTATTTTCTTTTAATTTCTCAATAATTCGTGAAGACATTTCACTTTGATCTTCGTTAATCAATCCAATGGGAATTTTGTTAACGTCATCATAATTCGTAAATATCAAGGAAAAGAAAATAAAGAAAATCACTGGAAAACCTATAGAAAAGGCTACTAACCATTTCTTCTTAAAAAAGATCCTTAAATAAGCTACGAAGACTGCTTTTATTTTTCCCATAAATGTCCCTTTCTTAAAAAGTAACTGTGAATGAATAAAATAATGAAAGATGTAACAAGAATAACAAAAGAAGTTATTTTTACTTCATTGGAAATATGATTGTTGTTAAGGAGCAAACAAGTTCTCAGCATCCAGTAGTTGGGTGTGAGGCTTGAAATATCCTGAATAAATTTTGGCATTATTTGAATAGGTATGAAATTACCTCCTAATATCCCTAGGACCATGGTAATCATTGTTGCCATTAACAGATTAATATCAAATTTAATTAAGATAATGCCTAATGTTAAAGCCAATAAAGAAAAAAATACAATAATCAATGAAATGAATAACATTAGAAGTAAAAATGAGGACAAAATTAGTTCATCATTCATCCATTTGATTACAATGGAAAGTGGTAACAATAATGTAACCATGTTTAAATACATGACAATAATTTTACTTGCAGTAAATTTTATAAAATGATTGCCTGTCATTTTATAGCGAATGAGGACATTGTTTTTAATTTCATCAGACAATAATGAAGCGCCAGAAGTTGCCGTGAAGATGATTAATAGTAGCATAATGGCAAACACAAAATATTGACTTGAAGTAGTAGATGGAAAAGTCTCGATGACTTCATGTTGGAATAAATAATTTCTTCGTAAAGCTGTTAAAACCATATTGGCTGAAAAACTGTCATTAATATCATTGAGTTCCCTTTGATCTACACCTTCAGATTTTAGGGTTTGATACAAACTGTAAATGCCTACATCTACAGCTTTAATATAGGTAGAATAACTCATCATAATGTTTTCCAAAACTGTGTTTTGTAAAGGATAATTGGAATTCAAAATGATTTTCAAAGGTGTATTTTCAAAATGTAACAAACTGTCTGTAAAACCGACAGGGATATGTATAATGGCACTTAATTCATTGTTATTAAATTTATTCAAAAGGGAAGTTTCATCAGAAACTTCAATGGTAAAAAGACTCATGAATTCTTTGTTGTTTTGAAAATGGCCAATAAGCATGCCACTGAGTAAACTGTCTTCATTATCAACAATTCCAACATTAAGTTTGTCAATAAGCCTTTTTTCTTGCATATAGTCCTGAAACATAGATGAGAAGATGGTGAAAATTAAAAGAAAACCAATCATAATCACTATGGTTTTTTTGATGTTAATCATTAATTTGATGTCTTTTTTTAATAAGTTTAGCATAAATACCCCTCTATGAATCTATTTTATCATATCTCAGAATGGTATATAAGCATTTGAAAAGATTAAGAAAAGAAAAAAATAGTTATTATTTGATGAATTATAATGTAAAATAAAATTGAAAGGAGATTTTTTATGCATAGAAATCTTGGAAACTTAGGATGTTTAATTTTGATTTTAGTTTTCGTATTAATACTCTCAATAGTGAGTTTTGGTTTGAAAATAATTTTTGGCACGCCTGTTGGAATTTTGCTCCTGGGATATTTGATTTATAGGTTCTATTTTAAAAAGAAAGCACCAGAAGTAAAAGATGAAGAACCAGTTTTTACAGATAATGAAGATGAAGTGATTGAAGTAAAATATGAAGAACGTGAATAACACCAACATTTTTTTTAGTTGGTGTTTTTACTTTAAAAGTTAGGGTATAATAAATTTATACTATGACAGGAGTAATAAATGGTACTATTTGATGATGATAAGATAGAATTTTTTGATGACGAATTAGAAGAGATTAGTACGCCTTTAGGCTATTGGAATATTCTTATTGTTGATGATGAAAAAATCGTACATGAATCAACTAAAATGGTTTTAAATGATTTTGTTTTTCAGCAAAAAAGGATCAATTTTTTATGCGCTTATAGTGCTGCTGAAGCAAAAGTTATTCTAAAAGAAGCAAAAGATATAGCAGTCGTATTACTTGATGTTGTAATGGAAAAGGATAATTCTGGTCTTGAGTTGGTTAAGTATATTCGTGATGATTTAAATAATCAGTTTATACGAATAATTCTTAGAACCGGTCAACCTGGACAAGCGCCTGAAGAGGAAGTTGTCATTAATTATGATATTAATGATTATAAGATGAAAACCGAGTTGACGCTACAGAAGTTATTGACAACAATTGTATCTGCTTTAAGATCCTATGATAATATCATGGAGTTAGAAAACAATCGTAAAGGTTTAGAGAGAATTATAACCATTGAAAATGATTTATATGAGCTTCGGAACATCAATATTTTTGCACAGATTCTTTTGCAGCAGGTTTTAAGAGAACATCCTCTTGGTCCGGATAGTTTTTACATTAGAGTAATACACGATCAAGAGCGCTTGATGTATAAAGTTATTGCTGGAACAGGGAAATATGAAGCTTTTGTTGGGGATATTTTACCAATGAACTTGTTTGATGAAGTTTCTTATTTGTTTGATGCAGTTAAGCAAACTAAAACACGTTATCACTTTGAAGATGAGTATATCTCATACTATAAAAGCATAGATATCATTGAAAACTATATTTATTTTAATGGCATGAATGCATTAGATAAAAATCAGTTGAGTTTGTTTGAGGTGTTGATTTCAAATTTATCTGTAGCTGTTGATAATATTGCGCTTAATGATAAACTGATTCAAACCCAATCTGAGTTGATTAATCGTCTTTCAGAAGTTATTGAAGTGCGCAGCGAGGAAACTGCAAGTCATGTTCAAAGAGTATCCAGCATTGCTTATATGATTGGTAAGTATTATGGGCTTGAAGAAGAAGAAGCGCAATTACTCAGGACTGTAGCACCTTTACATGATGTTGGGAAAATTGGTATTCCTGAAAGTATCTTAAATAAGCCAGGAAAATTAACACCAGAAGAATTTCAACTGATGAAAGAACATGCTATGATTGGCTATAGAATATTAAGAGGCAGTGGCTTAGAATTGTTAGAAGCAGGTGCTCTTATCGCTAAGGAACATCATGAGTACTGGAATGGCAACGGCTATCCAAATGGTTTAAAAGGTGAAGAAATCCATATTTATGGTCGAATAACCATAATTGCTGATGTGTTTGATGCTTTAAGTCATGATCGAGTGTATAAGAAAGCGTGGCCTTTTGAAGAAGTTATGGCTTTCATGGTAGAACAAAGAGGAATTATGTTTGATCCAGATTTAATTGATATTCTTTTAAATCATGAAAGTGAAATAAAAATGCTATATGGAAGTGAGTAATCTCACTTCTTTTTTTCGCCTGTGGGAATCCTTTGGATTCATTGTGAAATCTAAGGAATTGTAGTACACTTGTGTGGAGGTGAAAAAGTGAAAATTAAATTAAATGAAAAAGAGATAGAAATTGAAAAAGACTTTTCCATAATTACTTTAGTGAATACTTATCAACCAGATGCTGACATTTGGGTATACAATGGTTATCCTATTAAAGAAGATGTCATCCTTGAGGAAGGTGATCGCGTATTTTTGATCACAAAAGGGATGATTCCTAGTGAGGAAGTGCTAGAAGAAGCCTTGGTATCGCGTCATACACCTGGGGTTCACGAAGCTGTAAAAAAAGTTTCTGTAGCCATTTGTGGATTAGGAGGCTTAGGTTCGAATGTAGCAATAATGCTGTCAAGATTAGGAATCAATCATTTAAAACTTATAGATTTTGATGTAGTTGAACCCAGTAATTTGAATCGCCAACAGTATTTTATTGAACATATTGGTATGAAAAAAACCGATGCTCTAAAGGATATTTTAAAGCATATAAATCCTTATGTGATTGTGGAAACAGTGGATTGTTATATAAGAAAAGAAGATGTTTATCCTTTACTCAAGGATGTTGAGATTATTGTTGAAGCTTTTGATGGGGCTGAGAATAAGGCTATGCTTGTGAATGAAGTCTTGGAACAGTTCCCTGAAAAGTATCTTGTAGCTGCATCAGGTTTAGCAGGATATGAAGACAGCAATACCATTACAACAAAAAAAATTACTTCAAAGTTCTACTTAATCGGTGATGATGTATCTGAAGCGAAACCTGGATGGGGGTTAATGGCACCAAGGGCTACTTTAGCTGCAGCACATCAAGCAAATGCGGTTCTAAGAATTATAATGAAGGTGTAAGATGAAGAAGATTTTAGTTGCCAGCTGCTTAACCGTTCTTTTATTGATCGGTGTTGTTTTAATGAGTGAAGATTTAGCAGTATCTGAGAATTTAGATGTAAATCCTCAAGTTTTACTGCGGGAAAGTTTTTCTTCAACTGGCCCAATACAAAATGTTACAAAGACTGATAAGAGACCTTTGGATGGGAGAATTAATTTAAATCCCATAGAGAAAACCTATCATGTCTCTTTGTTTTCAGTAGGGGATATTATGGCCCATGATTTACAATATTCTGCAGCAAGAAGAGATGATGGATATGATTTTTATCCTCAATTTCAATATATAGCAGATAAAATACAAGAGAAAGATTTTGCCATTGGAAATTTCGAAACCGTTATGGCAGGCGAAGATAAAAGGTATTCTGGGAAAAATATGATTTTCAATTCTCCGGACAATCTTGGTGAGAGTCTTAAAAAGGCGGGTTTTGATATTGTAACCACTGCCAATAATCATGCATTAGATAGAGGTTTTTATGGTATTGAAAGAACTTTGGATACCTTTGATGCCCTTGGTATAATGGCAACAGGCACCAATAGAAGCCTAGAGGAAAGCCAAGAGATTTTAACCTTTGAGAAAGATAATATTTCCTTTGCTCTATTATCTTATAGTTTCAGTACGAATGGTTGGCCTATGCCTGAAGAACATCCCTATGCCTTAAATATGATGGAAGAAGATCAAATTCTGTCGGATATTTCTAGAGCAAAAGCATTGAATGTTGATTTTGTACTTGTGGCAGTGCACTGGGGACTTGAATATCATTTGGAAGAAAACAGACATCAAAGAAATTTGGCAGAAAAAATGATGTTTGCTGGTGCAGATATTATTTTAGGGACACATCCCCATGTGATTCAACCCTTTGAACATGTGGAAATGGTGGATAGCTCTGGGGATAAAAAAGACAAATTTATTATTTATTCACAAGGGAATTTTATTTCAGGACAAAGAACATATCCGAGAGCAATTGGTATGTATATTAATTTTGAGTTTGAACAACAAGCTTTAAACATTCCCTATGTAAAAACGGTATCCGTTATGCCAACCTATGTGATGAGTGAAATGAATAGTACAGGTCATGAAATGGCAATATTAGAAACGATTGATCGAGATCGTCTTCTTGAAGAAAAGGTTATTGATGATAACCTATATTATGAATTGCAAACATATGAGCATACTTTTTTGTCTCATATTGCTAGTAGAGTGGAACAAACACCTTATTTAAATGAAAAAGGTGAGTATATTATTTATGAAAAATAGAAGGACATTATGAATATATTATCAGCTGAGCAGTTATCAAAACAATATACAGATCGATTGTTATTTGATCATATTACCTTTGGCATTGAATCTGGTGAGCGCATTGGCTTAATTGGTGTAAATGGTACTGGTAAATCAACTTTACTAAAATGTTTAGTAGATGAAGTATCCCTAGATGAAGGAAAAATAACATATCGAAGCAATATTGTTGTGAAATATTTACCTCAAAATCCCAAGTTGGAAGAAGAGGAAACCGTTTTAGAAAATCTTTTAAAAGCAAAGATGCCTAAACTTGAGATTTTGAAAAATTACGAAGAAATTCTTCTGAAAATGACTGAAGATCCAGAGAACAGTCAAATTCAAAAGCAATATCAAAACATAATGGAAAAAATGGATCATATGGATGTTTGGAGTATCGAAAGTGAGTTAAAAGGTATTTTGAATACTTTGGGCATCAAGAATATTCATGCAAAGGTAAAAACCTTATCTGGTGGTCAGAAAAGAAGGGTTTCCATGGCTGAGGCTTTAATCGTAGATGCAGATTTGTTGATTTTAGATGAGCCTACCAACCATATTGATGATGATAGTATTACATGGTTAGAAGCTTTTCTAAAAAAGAGAAAAGGTGCTTTACTCATGGTCACCCATGATCGTTACTTTTTAGATCGTGTTACACATAAAATTTTTGAACTTGAAAAAGGAAAACTAAGAAGTTTTCAAGGAAATTATAGTTATTACTTAGAAGCCAAGGCACAGCAAATCATAGATGATGAATCAGCTAAAAGAAAACTCGAAGCCCTTTACAAGAATGAGTTGGATTGGATTAAAAGAGGTTGTCGTGCAAGATCAACAAAACAAAAATATAGAGTAAATCGCTTTAGTAGCATTAAAGATGCTTTAAATGAAGATCAAGCTTCTGAAATGTCAATTGACTTGGCAGGTACTCGTCTGGGTAAAAAAGTTATTGAATTGGAAAATTTATCGATGTCTTATGAAGATATCTTGCTAAAGGATTTCGAATATGTCTTGTTAAGAAATGACCGTATTGGTATTGTCGGTCCAAATGGCGTTGGCAAATCAACTTTTCTCAAGCTGATATCAGGCGATATAGAACCTACTAGCGGTATTGTTCATAGAGGTCAGACGGTAAAAATAGGCTACTATAAACAAGAAAACTTAATATTTAATGAAGACATCCGTGTAATTGATTATATCAAAGATTCAGGTGAATATATTGAAACTCAAAGTGGGGAGAGGTTATCTGCCAGTCAAATGCTAGAAACCTTTATGTTTGACAAAGATTCTCAGTACAATTTAATTTCTAAATTATCCGGTGGAGAAAGAAGACGGTTATATTTACTGAAAATTCTAATGGAGGCACCAAATATTCTTTTGCTGGATGAACCAACAAATGATTTGGATATCAGTACTTTGTCCATTTTAGAGGACTATATTGAAGTTTTCAATGGAGCAGTGATCGCAGTATCCCATGATCGTTACTTCTTAGATAAAATTAGTGATAAACTCTTTGTTTTTAAAGGTATGGGAAAAGTAGAAATTCATCCTGGTAACTATACAACTTATACAGAAAATCAAAATAGATTTTATGAAGAAGAAAAAGTGGTTGAGGTTAAAGAAACGGTTACAGTGAAAAAGGAAAAGGCAAAATTAACTTATGGTGAAAGATTGGAACTAGAAACCATAGATGAAACTATAGAAAAAGAAGAACAGCGTTTAATGGAAATAGATGGAGAGATGGAAGGTGCAGGAAGTGATTATGCCTTATTACAGAAGCTGATTAAGGAAAAGGAACTTCAAGAAGAAAAGCTTCAAAATTTGTATGACCGTTGGACTTATTTAAACGAGCTCAGTGAAAATTAAGAAAAATTTAATGGCTCTCTGTGACTTTTTGTTCTAAACTGTTTACAGGGGGTGTTTTTATGAGTGAGATTACAAGTGAAAATATAATTAACAAACCAATTGGTAGAGAGAATAAGTTCATTAGTAGTAGAAGAAATGATATGCTGAAGCTTGTTGCGATGATTACGATGTTCATAGATCATTTAGGTCATATGGGAATTGTAAATATGGTTATTGACCACTTGAATGGTTTAGGGATGCATATTACATATGATTACTATACTTTATTTAGAACAATTGGACGGATTGCTTTTCCAATCTTTGCATACCAGGTTGCTTTAGGTTATTCTAAGACCTCTAACTTGAAAAAGTATATGACAAGGCTATTCTTATTTGCATGTATTGCACATATACCTTACGTTGTCTTTAACAGAGATTTTACAATACATCCATTTCATTTCAATGTTATTTTCATGTTGTTGTTTGGTGTTTTTGCTATCATGGCTTTTGAAGCTATGAAGAAGGGTTTTAAAAAACAAGGTATAGTTCCAAAGCTAATGGGATTTGTATGGTTGGCTATTTTACTAGCAATTGTTATCTTTCCCCAGGTTATGGATGTTGTTATGGGATTAAAAGAAGCTGCAGTTTCTCAAAATCCTTTGTTTTCAATTGGTAGTATTGAATTTAATGTCGTATACGATTTTGCTTTTTCCTATGGTACTTATGGTATTTTAATGGTCTTATTATTCCATTGTTTTAAAGGAAGACCTTTGTTGATTATCTTCAGTTACATAGGGTTAGAGTTTTTCGGTTTCTATTTGACTTATGTGAATTTAATTTATACGAATTCCTTACATTGGTTTGGTGTTCAAAAGAGTTATTTGGAAAGTGGTCAATTCACAGAACAATATCAATTTTTACTGGATTATAAAGGTGGATTAAACAAATTAAACGGTTTATTTTTCCAAATGAGAAGTCTATTGTCTTTGCCATTCATTGTGATCCTAGAACGGTTCTTTATCAAAGTGAAATTAAATAAATTTATAGGGTACTGGTTCTATCCATTGCATATTGTTTTAATCATCATGATAGCTGTAATTATGAATTTAGTTTTAGTCTAGAGTTTACTCTAGGCTTTTTCATTTCCTTAAATATTAGAAAAGTTTAAATTTCTAGGCTTTTTTTCTCATATAAGAATTTCATAAGGTATAATAGGCTTAGAAGTGAAAAGAGGGATTTATGGGATATCATTTTAAAGTAACAGGTCGAGTACAGGGTGTTGGCTTTAGATATTTTGTTAAAGTGAATGCGGAACGATTACATTTGACTGGATGGGTAAGAAATTTATCAGATGGTGCTGTAGAAGGTATAATTTGTGGGAATAAGGAAGCTTTATCACAAATGTTGTCCCGTATTGAAAAGGGTAATAATTTTTCTCAAGTAATAAACATGGAAATTGAGGAAATAGAGGATTTAAATCTAACAACTTTTAGAGTATTGGCTTCAGAATAATATAAATTCAAGAGAAAAGAGAAATCTTGAATTGAGGTGTTTATGTCAAAAAGAGAATTAAAGAAATACATTAATAAAGAAATTGAACGCGATATTAATGAAAGAAAGACCATTCAGCAAAAGTATAAAAGATATAATTCTTTTATGGTTTTAATTTCAGTATTAATAACTGTAGTCGTGGTAGTAGCGTTGATTGCGTTGTTTGATTATCAAGTTTTGAGACCCCAAGATAATAGAACCAATGAGTTTTTTACAGAAAAAACCAATGTGGTTTCTGAAGAATTAGCTCAATTGTATATTAAAAGTCCAATGGAAAAGCTTATGATTGAAGTCTATAGAAAAATGGATATTAACTTAAGTGCTTCAGGGATAAGTATGCTTCTTGTGGACCATGAACAGACGCCAATATATGCTTCTGAAAAAATTGATATGAACATTGTTGATTATAATTTTAAATTGTTTATGGATCGTTACAGAGAAATGTTTATCATTGAACATCATTATGTGCCAGATACTTATTTGGAATTATATTTTTTTATTCCTAAGACAGATGGCAGTTTGATGAGAAGAACTTTCTTGATTTTCTTGGCGACCATTTTCTTGATTTCACAAATTTTTAGAGCTGGTGTTTCTCATTCTATTATGAAACGTGTTTATAAAAACATCGTTGAACCTTTGGACAAGTTGAAAGAAGGTATAAATCATATTCGAAAAGGAGATTATGAACATTCCATAGGAAACACGAATCACTACAATAGAGAAATCAAAGAAACTTTTAAAGATTTTGAAAAGATGAGGTTACAGCTTAAGGAAAACAAGGAGCTCGCCAATCAATATGAGGACAATAGGAAAGAATTGATTTCAAACATATCACACGATTTGAAAACCCCTATTGCATCGATTATTGGTTATGTTGAAGGTATATTAGATGGTGTGGCCAATACACCTGCTAAACATGATCGCTATATGCAGATCATTTACAAGAAGGCTTTGGATTTAAACCGTTTAGTGAATGATTTAATTTTATTTTCCAAACTTGATGTGAACAAAGTAACCTTTAATTTCAAGGCAGTCAACTTTCAAACCTATATTGAGACATTATTCGAAGAATTTGGCATTGAATTGAGAGAAAATGGTGTAGAGCTGGTTTCAAGGTATCAAGCATTGGAAGATTTGCAATTGTGTATTGATCAAAAGCAATTGAGAAGAGTGTTTAATAATATTATTGGTAATGCTCTCAAACATTTGAATAAAGAGACAAAAGCAATAGAAATAATGGTATACGAGGAAATGGAAGAAGTCTTTGTAAGAATTTCAGATAATGGTTCAGGAATTCCAGAAGATAAGGTTACTCATATATTTGATCGGTTTTATAAGGGTGATGTCTCAAGAAATACCGACATCGGTTCCAGTGGTTTGGGGTTATCCATCTCG
The DNA here is from genome assembly GCA_016937975.1 of Clostridia bacterium. Classification (GTDB taxonomy): domain Bacteria; phylum Bacillota; class Clostridia; order Peptostreptococcales; family Acidaminobacteraceae; genus JABXKX01. Next base: position 55,426 of record JAFGVN010000098.1, on the reverse strand, counting down.
AAACAAATTGTTGAAGCACATGGTGGTCGAATCTGGGCTACTAGTGAATTGGATCAAGGAACGATTATTTACTTTACATTATCAAAAAAGGAGAGAAAAAATGCCTAGAATATTAGTTATTGAAGATGAAGAGCATATTGCAGAACTTGAAAAAGATTATTTGGAAACCAGTGGTTTTGAAGTCACGGTTGAAAATGATGGGGAACTAGGTTTGGAAAGAGCATTAAATGAAACCTTTTCTTTGGTTATTGTGGATTTGATGTTACCTAATGTTTCAGGTTTCTCGATTATCAAAAGAATCAGAGAACAAAAGGATATTCCTGTACTTGTTGTATCAGCAAAGGCGAAGGAAGTTGATAAAATCAGAGGCCTTGGGTTAGGTGCAGATGATTACATTACAAAGCCCTTTAGTCCTGGAGAGTTAGTTGCAAGAGTACAGTCTAATCTGATGAAATATAATCGATTAGTTGGTAAAAGTATTGAAGAAAGTACTATTGAAATAGGTGATTTGGAAATTGATTTGACAACACATGAAGTAAGATTAAAAGGTGAAAATCTTGTTTTTACAGCTAAGGAATTTGAACTTCTGACCTTTATGGCACAAAATCCAAATGTAGCTTTCAGTAAAGAACGATTATTTTCAAGAATATGGGGTGCAGATAATTACGGTGATATTGCAACTGTGACTGTACATATTCAGAAGATTCGTAGTAAAATAGAAGAGGATTCTTCACACCCTAAGTTTATTGAAACCGTATGGGGTGTTGGATATAGGTTTGTTAAATAAGGAGTCGGATGTGAACCAGGTTGTTTTTCCTGTACTAGGTTGGTTGTCAATTGTGGTTGTCCTCATGATGATGATGATCCTATGGATTACTAAAGTTGAAATCAAAAATAGTCGATATCAAGTCGTTTCACAATTGATTTTACACTATAATCATAGGTTTCACCGTATGAGAATCGCTTTTGAGAAGCACAATATTTTCAATAAAATGAATGATCATAGGGAAAATAGTTTGAGCTATTTTAAAAGACATAATGCTTTAATGCATGATGCAATTCCAATCTTATCCAATGAAATTTCACAAAACTGTATGAACAATCAGTTCCTTTTTATTGAAAAGGCGGATTTAAGAGATCGCTTGACTTATGATTGTAAAGAAATGATATCAGATTTTCATCATGTAGTTTATTTGTACAAGCAATTGGAAGAACAATCTAAGGCAGATCACTTAAATGATTTCAAAGAACAGTGGGAAGTATTAACCCAAAAGTATGATGCTGTCATTGAACGTATAATTGAAGTACAGAAGATGCTTAGCAATGATGTATATCTAGATATTTTTAAAAAATAGGTTGTTATATTTATACAAGTCGTTGTATACTTATAACAACTTTGTTGTTTCCAAGGAAGAAACATTGGAAAAACTAAATTATTCACATTGATTAAGAAAAAGAGGGCAGTATGATCAAAATGCATGGTACAGGGAACACTTTCTTTATTGTTGAAGATTTAAAAGTAGATTATAGATTATTCACTCAGGAATTATGTGGTAATCATACAGATGGCGTATTGTTTGTTGAACCTTCAGAAACGGCTTTGAGAAAGATGAGGATTTTCAACAGAGATGGTAGTGAGCCTGAAATGTGTGGTAATGGTTTAAGATGCTTTGCAAGACATATTTTGGAACAAGAAAATTTAATAACAGCAACTATAGAAACTTTAAAAGCCTCTTATGAAGTAAGATATCTCAAGAATTTTTATGGCATGATCGGTGTTGAAATTTACTTGAAACCAGTGTATCATTTCTCATCAGATGAACTTATTGACTTCAATGAGAAAGCTCATGTAAAAGGTAATTTCTATACAGTTTCAAATCCTCATGTGGTTATTGAGATGGATAATGCCATAAGTGATGAAGACTTAAGTGAACTGGGTATTTTAGGGAACAAAACCTTTAAAGAAGGTGTTAATGTTAATATATATCGTATCATAGAAAAGCATAAAATTTATGTTAGAACCTATGAGAGAGGTGTTGGTATAACAAAATCTTGTGGTACAGGTATGACATCTTCCACAGTAGATTATGCTATTAAAAATAGTGCCTTTAATGTTCCAATCGAAGTTTACAATGATGGTGGTATGATTTTATGTAGAGTGGTAAAGGAAGATGAAGGTTTTGGTGTTTATTTTGCTGGGAATGCAACCTATTTAGAAAATAATGATCACGATGTGAAAGAGGAACAAATAATCTACGACAATTTTTTAAAGGAGACCCAAAGTTTTCTTAAACAATTGAATTAAAAAATACTACTGGAAGGTACGGTTTGTACTTTCTTTTTTTGGTTGAATGACTTTCAAAGTAGTTAGAAAAAATAGAGAAGAAAATGATATAATTAATCAGATGACGGAACTTTTTTTATTAAAGTTCGTCTTAATAGTGTACCTGATGAAGGGAGTGGAATAAGTGGATGAAAAGATATTGATCAAGCAGAGCATCAATGGCGATGTAACTAGCTTTGAGCAATTGATTAAAAGCTATCAAAAGATGGCTTATAATGTTGCGTATCGTGTGATGGGCAACGAAGAAGATGCCAAAGATATGACACAAGAAGCCTTGATAAAAGTATATAAAAATCTTAAGTCTTTTCGTATGGATGCATCTTTTTCAACGTGGTTATATCGAATTGTTATGAACACTTGTAAAGATGCCTTAAGAAAGAATAAGACTAAGGTGATTTCCTTGGATCAACCCTTAGACACCGGTGATGGGGAAATGCAATGGGAAATCGAAGATGAAGGTTTAAAACCTGATGAGCAATTGGTTCAGAAAGAAACACAAAATGAAGTTCAAAAAGCACTACAACTGGTTGGAGAAAACAATCGTATCGTGCTGGTCTTAAGGGATATTAAAGGTTTGTCTTACAGTGAAATCTCTGACATTATTGATGTGCCAGAAGGTACAGTCAAATCGAGATTAAACAGGGGGCGACAAGAACTCAAGGAAATTCTCCTGAAACAAAGGACATCTCAATTAAAGGCAATTAGAAAGGAGGGATGACAATGAAATGTAACGAATTCGAATTATTAATCGATGCGTATGTTGATGGAGAATTAAAAGAAACAAAAGCATTTGAAGAACATTTAAAAACTTGTGAAACATGTAGATTACTATATGAAGAAACAATGGCCATTAAAACTTTATTACAAGATTTGGATGAGGTGCCATTACCTGATGATTTTGAAGCAACTTTACACGATAAGTTAGTTGAAGCTTCAAAAGAACAAAAAATTGTTCCATTTTATAGACATCCTTTAGTTAAAACTGTATCCTCAGTAGCTGCCATTGGCATAATCTCATTATTGGCATTTAAAATTGGAACCTTAATGCCAGCTATGGATGAGGACCATGCTGAAAAGGAATCAACTGTTGCAATGGATATGGCTTCTGATGACGGTGGAAATATGTTTGCTGGAGAATATAGTGTGGATGAAGAGGCAGCAAATGAAATGCCTAGTGTTGCATTCAGTGAAAGTGTAAGTGATTTGGAGACAGAATCGACTTTAACAGCTGCTTCGTTAAGATTTACATCATTGGAACCGCCCTATACAAATGAAGAAGTGAATTATGTTTTGGATGATGGTGATTTAAATGAAATCGAAACCTGGCTTATAGCATATGATGTGGATGCCGTTGAAGTCTCTGAAAATCAATTAAGCTTTTATATGGCATTAGAAGACCTAGATCATTTTAAATCGGAACTTTCAAAACACTTTCAGATCAACAGTGAAGTGGTGTTGGATTATAGAGATACCATTGCAATGATTTTAAATGAGTACACTATGAATACCAATGAAAAGATGGATCAAAATGATGCACAGGCAGATGAATATAAACAAAGTGTTGAAAATACATTATCTGAGCAAGTAGCAAAAATTGAAAAATATCAATTGTACAAATATGTTATTGTAAGTATTAAGAAGGAGTGATTTTATGAAGAAAACGATGATGTTTGGCGTTGTTGCATTATTAGTTGCAGCACTATTTATTGGGAATTCAGGGATTTTTACACAGGAAGCCCAAGCTGATGTAGACGGTATAGCCAATGTAGTTTCAGTGAATGGTGTTGGCAGCATCACTGTAAAACCTGATATTGCCTATATCTCAGTAGGTGTAGAAACATCTGATGCTGATGCGAACAAAGCTCAAACAGATAACTCAAAGGCTATGAATGAAGTTATGGCAGCTCTTAAAGCTTTAGGCATTAAAGATGATGATATTAAAACAACACAATACAGTGTTTATGATCGTTATGATTACATTGACGGCAAACAAACAAATAAGACATACCAAGTCACCAATATGGTCCAAGTGACAGTAAGAGACATTAACCAAGTTGGCGATGTGATTGATGCAGCTTCACTTGCAGGTGCGAACTCAGTTTCTAATATTCAGTTTGGTATTGCTGATGAAAGTGCTGCTTATCAAGAAGCCTTAAAATTGGCAATGGCAAGTGCTAAAGGCAAAGCTGAAGCAATTCTAGGAACTTTTGGTGAAGTGGTAACAGCGCCATCGAAAGTAACTGAAACGAGTTATTTCTCAGGCGTAGTAAGAAGTGACTATGCTTATGCAAAAGCAGAAATGGCAGTGATGGATACGCCAGTTTCATCTGGTGAATTAACAATTACAGCTAATGTAACCGTTGAATACACCTACTAATCTAAAATTATATTGAAATAAAAGGAACCCTGTTGAGTTTTCTGAGTATATCGGTTTTCTCACAGGGTTTTTTCGTGTAAAATGGGAGTAGTATGGAAGGAGTTATTAATGAAACAATTAGTTATGATTATAGATGGTAACAGTTTAATGAATAGAGCTTTTTATGGTGTACCACCTTTGACCACAAAAGACGGGATTCATACCAATGCTGTTATGGGTTTTTTAAATATGATCAATAAGTTGATGGATGATTATCAACCATCACATATTTCTGTTGCTTTTGATTTGAAAGGACCGACCTTTAGACACAAGGCTTTTGAGGATTACAAAGGTACAAGAAAAGGTATGCCTGAAGAATTAAGACAACAAATGCCAATGATCAAAGATATCTTAGATGCATTAAGAATTAACCGTATGGAATTTCAAGGGTATGAAGCAGATGATTTAATTGGTACTGTAGCCAAATATTTCAGCAAAAAGGAAATTCCAGTAAAAATTGTAACCGGTGATAAAGATGCTTTACAGCTCACGGATGATTACATACAAATTCTCTATGCGAAGAAAGGTGAATTTCTACCTTATACTTTAGATATGATCAAAGAGGAATTTGGAGGAACACCACAAGGAGTTATTGATTACAAGGGATTAGCAGGTGATAGTTCAGATAATATTCCTGGTATTCCTGGTTTTGGTCCTAAAACAGCCATTAAATTATTAGAGCAATTTGGTTCGGTTGAAGGGGTAGTACAAAATGCATTAGAAATTTCCAATAAACGTTGGCAGAATCTTGTAATTGAAAATAGTGAACAAGCATTGTTATCAAAGAAGCTTGCAACCATTATGACAGAAGTGCCTATGGAAATCGATGAAGCAGCTTTACTTAAAGAGGAACCGGATCTTGAACCACTTCTAAAATTATTAGGGTCATATGAACTGAATAAACTGATGAATCGTTATATGTCTTCTGTAGAAGTGCAAGAAGATTTGATTGAGACAGTCATTGAGCCAAGAATTCTTGATAACGATGAAGTTATAAGAGATTTAAAAGCGATTATTAAGCATCAAGGTTCATTCACTTTCGTTTTATTAGGTGAAAAAGAAAATATCTTAACAGATGAAATTACAGGTATGGGTATTTGTGTTAAAAATAAGTACTATTACATGACATGGAATGATGAAGTAAAGGAAGCTTTCAAACCTGTTTTTGAAGATGAAAAAATCAAAAAATATGGTCATGAACTTAAACAAGCTTACTTGCAGCTTTTTAGATATGATATTCGCCCTCAAGCTTTTGTTTTTGATACTTTTATTGCAGGTTATCTTTTAAATCCAGCTTTAAAATCCTATGATTTATCAGAACTATTATTAAAGGAAAAAGCTCAATCAATTCCAAGTAAAAGTGATTTGCTAGGTACAGGGAAAAATACCAAAACATTTGAAAGTCTAGGACCAGAAGTTTTAGCAGATTATGCAGCTCATATTTGCTATGGCATAAACGCGGTTATGGAGAATTATGAAAAGGCATTAGAAGATAACAATTTAACCACACTTTTCAATACCGTTGAATTGCCTTTAGTAGAAGTCCTTGCAGATCTTGAGTTTACAGGCATGGCAGTCAATGAATCCACACTAGATGAAATGGATGAAGTTCTATCAAAAAAATTGGATACTTTAAGAGATGAAATCTATCTCAAGGCTGGTGGGGAATTTAATATTAATTCACCTAAGCAACTTGGAGAAATATTATTTGAAACATTACGATTACCAACTCAGAAGAAAACCAAAACAGGCTATTCAACAAGTCATGATGTCTTAATCTCTTTAATCCACGAGCATGAAATAGTTCAAGATATTATTGATTACAGAACTTATGCAAAATTAAAATCTACTTATATTGATGGTTTAAAACAAGTGATTAATCCAATATCACAGCGTATTCACTCGAGCTTTAATCAAACCGTAGCTGTTACAGGAAGATTAAGTTCTACAGAACCTAATATGCAAAATATTCCGATGAAACTAGAAGAAGGTCGACAAATTAGGAAAATATTTGTAGCGGAAAAGAATCATGTTCTAATTGATGCCGATTATTCACAAATTGAATTAAGAGTACTGGCACATATGTCTGAAGATGAAACCTTGATTCATGCCTATCAAAATGATATTGATATTCATGCTTTAACTGCAGCTTCGGTGTTTGGTGTTGAACTGGATGAGGTGACAAGATTACAACGTTCAAGAGCTAAAGAAGTTAATTTTGGTATCGTTTATGGTATGAGTGATTTTGGATTAAGCGAAAATTTAAAAATCACGAGAAAAGAAGCAAAATTATACATTCAAAATTATTTTGCTAGATATCCTAAAGTTAAATCTTATATGGAAGAGCAAGTTAAAGCTTGTAAGGAAAGCGGATATGTTACAACTATTTTAAATCGTAAACGTTATATTCCAGAAATAAACAGTTCAAATTTTAATATTCGTTCATTTGGTGAAAGGACTGCAATGAACACACCTATTCAAGGAAGTGCAGCAGATATTATTAAAATCGCAATGATCAAAGTCTATCATGCATTGAAGGATAATAATTTTAAGTCAAAGTTAATTCTACAAGTACACGATGAATTAATCATTGAAGCCCACGAAGATGAAATTGAGAGGATTGAAATCTTATTAAAAGATAATATGGAAAATGCAATTGATTTGATTGTACCTTTGAAAGTTGATATGGAGACAGGACACAGTTGGTATGATACAAAGTAGGTGGCTATGATTCTAGGTTTAACGGGAGGGATTGCTTCAGGCAAATCCACTGTATCAAAGTATTTAAGAGACAAGAAAATTCCTATAGTTGATGCTGATGTCATATCAAGAGAAGTGGTTATGCCAGGATCAAAGGGACTTAAACTCCTAGTAGAAGCATTTGGTGATGAAATCTTAGATGGTGATTCACTGAATCGGAGTGTCTTACGAAAATTAGTGTTTTCTGATAAAAAAGCATTAAACACTCTAAATAAGATCTTACATCCAATAATTCACGAGGCTGTAGAAAAACAATTAAATGACTATGTAGAAGAAGGGCATCCAATTGTTGTATTTGACGCGCCTCTTCTTTTAGAGAATAATCTACAAGATATGGTAGATATTTTGTGGGTTGTCGCTTGTGATGAAATGATACAAATAAAACGTGTTATGGTTCGGGATGATATAACAGAAAAAGAAGCAAAAGCCATTATAAATCAGCAAATGTCCATAAACGAAAAAATTAAATTGGCTGATGTAGTTTTGTATAATAATAGAGATTTAGAAACGTTATATAATCAAATCGAAGTAGCTTTGGATCAATTAAAATAGTGGAGGAAATATGTTAGGAACTATAGTAAATGCCTTGGCAATCATCTTTGGCGGCAGTATTGGTGCAGTTTTCAATCACAAAATTAGTGAGCGTTACAGTTCTATTGTTTTAAATGGTATCGCTTTATCTGTTGTCTTATTGGGTTTGTTAAGTGCGATTGAAACAAAAAATGTATTATTGTTGATTATCAGTATGGCAATTGGTAGTTTGTTTGGTGAATTTCTTCAAATAGAAGAACGATTAAATAAGTTTGGTGATCGATTACAAAATAAATTTAAAAATTCAAAGCATAATATTGCTGAAGGTTTTGTTATGGCAACTTTAGTATATTGTGTAGGCAGTATGGCTATTATAGGTTCCATTGAAAGCGGTTTAAACAATAATCATGAAGTCTTGTTTGCTAAAGCCTTGTTAGATGGTATTTCAGGTATGGTTTTCGCAACGACCATGGGCATTGGTGTTGCTTTATCCGGTATTAGTGTTTTTATCTATCAAGGTATCATCACACTTTTAGCATCTCAAGCAGATCAGATCCTTACGGATGTCATGATTACAGAACTTTCTGCAGTAGGCGGTTTACTGATTATGACCATAGGTACGAATATCTTGAAAGTTACAAAAATTAAAGTTGGTAACATGTTACCAGCAGTATTTGTTCCTGTTGTTTATTATGGTGCCTTGTTACCATTAAAAGAGATTCTATTAGGGTGGTTCTAATGAATATACTATTTACTTATGATTATGGTGTAGATAAAAGAGCTTTAATAACTGAGTTGGGACATGAAGTTTCTTATCATGATGAAAAGGATATTGCTAATTATCCCAATAAAGACACTGTGGAGATCTTAATTTGCTATAATCCTTTTAAAGCCATAGATCTTAAAGAGTTTAGCTCACTTAAGTATATACTTTTGTCGAGTATTGGTTTTGATCAGTTACCTAAAGAGGATGTTAAGAAACTTGGGATAACAGTGTGCAACAATAAAGGTGGCTATTCAATTCCAATGGGAGAGTGGATTGTTATGAAGCTACTTGAAATGGTTAAACACTCAAGGGCATTATATCAAAATCAAGAGCATCATAGATGGTTCATGGATACTTCTATCCTGGAGCTTTATCAGAAAAGAATTCTATTCTTTGGCACTGGAACCATTGCAAGAGAAGCTGCGAAAAGATTACAAGGTTTTGATATGACTGTGGTAGGTTTAAATACCTCAGGTCACGAAACAGAATATTTTGATTTATGCTATCCCTTAAAGGACAGCATAAAAGAAGTTGAAAAGGCAGATGCAGTAGTGATTGCTATGCCACATACAGAGAAAACAAAAGGGTTATTTGGTCAAGAACATATTGATGCATTAAAATCAAATGCAGTTCTAATCAATATTGCCAGAGGTGAAATCATCGATGAGAATTATTTGATTGAAGCCTTGAAACGAAATCAATTTAAAGGGGCTGCCCTAGATGTCTTTCATCAAGAACCACTACCAGAAAATCATCCTTTCTGGGAAATGGATAATGTAATTGTAACATGTCATAATTCATGGATTTCTGAAATGAGAAATCAGAGAAGATTTGATATTATTTTTGAAAATCTAAAAAGGTTGAAACACCATGAACCTTTATTAAATGTAATTGATATTGAAAGAGGATATTAGATCGTGAAGAAACTAATTTTATTATGTTTGCTCATATTTACTTTAATAGGTTGTCAACAAGAAGAAGTCAGAGTAGAAAATGAAAGTAATTTAACCATTCATCTTAAAACACCTATTGAAGTAGAAGTATTAGCGCAACACCCGGTTGCAATCATTAGCTTTCAGGAGTACGATCCAATTGTGATAGAACTATATCCTGAAATTGCTCCAAATACAGTTAACAATTTCATCGAATTATCAAAAAAAGAATATTATAATGGCTTGACTTTTCATAAGACATTTAAGGATTTCATGATTCAAAGTGGAGATCCTACTGGTAATGGCACTGGTAATCCAGGCTATACAATAGAAGGTGAATTCTATAAAGAAAATCAATTGTTCAATCAGTATCTTTCTCACAAAAGAGGTGTTATTTCCATGGCAAGAAGTGCAGATCCTAATTCAGCAGGATCACAATTCTTCATTCTAGAGAAGGATGAACCTTCTTTAGACTTAAGTTACTCAGCATTTGGAAAGGTCATTAAAGGCATTGAAACGGTAGATTTAATTGCTTCGTTTGAAACAGATGATAATGGTATTCCAGTAAATCCTGTAGTGATTGAATCCATACAAATAGAACTTAATGGTTATGAAGCATTACAACCAATTATTAACGAAGAGACTAAAACGGAGGCACAATGAAAAAAGTAAGAGTCATTGCATTTGTATTAATCATAATGATGAGTTTAATAGGGTGCAATCAACAGAACAATTCAAATTCAGGCTTAGATGTATCACAAGGATCTGGCTCTAATATTGAAAATACTACAGCAGTTTCTAACAATACAATTGATATTGAAGAGAATGCAACTTCAGATAGTTTGAATGATACAACCGAAAATAATGCATCAGAAAGTGCTACAACAGAAAATAATACAACAGAAAATAATACAACAGAAAATAATACAACTGAAAATAATACAACTGAAAATAATACAACAGAAAATAATGATGAGTATTCAGATAATACATCATCAAATGAATCTACAAACAATGAAGGCTCTAGTGATGAAAACACTGATGATGAGAATACAAATAATGATTCAGCAACTGAAGAGACAAGTGATGAATTAGTTCAAATGCCACTATTACCTGAAGACTTGAAAAATGATATCCGTCCTGTAGTTACAATTACAATGACAGATAATCAGGAAATTAAGATTATGCTTGTTCCTGAAATTGCACCAAACACAGTGAATAATTTTATTTCTTTAATTGAAAGTGGTTATTATGATGGGTTAACATTTCATAGAATTATTAAGAATTTCATGATTCAAGGTGGAGATCCACTAGGAACTGGTGCAGGTGGTCCGGGATATACCATTAAAGATGAATTCTATGTTTATGATAAAGAAAAGAATACAGTTATTTTCTTACCGCACTATAGAGGTGTTGTGTCTATGGCAAAAAAAATGTCACCTGATACAGCAGGATCTCAGTTTTTTATTGTACATCAAGATGCACATCATCTTAATGGTCAATATGCGGCATTTGGGTTTGTTGTCGAAGGGATGGAAGTTGTAGATGCTCTATCAGAAGTTAAGACAGGTGCAAATGATAAGCCCCTTGAAGATGTCCTTATTAAAAACATTACTGTTGAATTAAACGGCTATAATTACAGCGCACCACAAATCATTCAATAATATAAAACCTTTGAGAAAATCTCAAAGGTTTTATTTTCCAAGATATTGTAATAACATTGACTTTTAAGTCAAAAAAAACTATAATATAATGGTGCTTGAGCAGATGTGGTGGAACGGCAGACACGCTATCTTGAGGGGGTAGTGAGCAACAGCTCGTGCGGGTTCAAATCCCGCCATCTGCACCAACAGAAATACTTATCTATTATTTAATAGGTGGGTATTTTTTTTGGTGTAATATACTTGAAAAATCCTATTCTGGGTTTTATTGATATACTTTGAATGATAGGAGGTGTTATGGATAAAATTAAAGACTTTATAAATTCAGATGTGCTTAAGAATTTAGGAGTGTATGGAATTCATATTTACAAAGAGGGTAATGTCATCATCAATCAAAGATATCGATCAAATGATCGAGAAAATTTATATTCTGGTTCAAAAACATTTGCAGCAATTGGTATTGGTATAGCCATAGATGAAAAACTTATTCAATTGCATGATAAGGTCTTAGATTACTTTCCTGAATATCAAGACATTGCATCAGAGGGATCAGATCTAATGGAAATTGAGCATTTGCTTCATATGGCATCAGGGCATGTTGAAGAGGATTTTTCTAGGTACAACAAGTTGGATAGAGGACTATTGTTTTTCTCAACTGTAGTCAGGAACAAACCTGGGATGTCTTTTTTCTATGAAGACTTATGTACCTATATGTTGGGAAGAATTATTGAAAAGGTTTCTGGCAAAACACTTCTTGACTACTTAAAACCAAGATTATTTGATTATCTCGATATTGTTAATCCGCAATGGCATAGTTGTCCTAATGGTCATACGGTTGGATCTTCGGGATTGTACTTGACGACTGAGGAATATGCTAGAATTGGGATTTTAATGCTCAATCATGGGATTTATAATAATCATAAGGTGGTAAGCGCATCTTTTATTTTAAAAATGAAAAATTGCATAATGGATTCTTCGAATCGATATAGCCTTGAATCACAATTGGGATATGGTTATCATGTGTGGAAGTGCTCAGTTGTAAACAGCTATAGAGCTGACGGAATGTATGGACAAATCTGCATTATTTTAGAAGATGATCAGACTGTGATAACTTATACAGGGCATAATGAGTATGATGGTAAGGCTGCACTGGGTGAAATATATCAAAACATATTGCCATACTTAAAAGAACGAATCTGCTAACTAGATGGCAAATAAACACCTCAAAGAAAGTGATTTTGAGGTGTTTATATTTCAAGGTTTTAATGCTTATGCCACGAATGTATTTTGGAGATATAATCCTCTAAGTGATTATGAAAATTAATGTGTTTTGAGCGATTGCATTCTCTAATAAAATCATTTAAACTCTTACTTTCTGTTTGAATTTCACCAATGATTGCAATCTGTATATTGTAGGTGACGAATTTCTGAAGCAATTCACCAGCAAACTTTGTTTTTAAGTCAAAAAAAGCAGAAGGAAAGTTTGTTTTGTGAAAAGCAAAATAGCTTGGTTGATTAGGGTAATTATAGTTTACCGTTGCAATATAATCCATGACATCATGAAATGAATTGATTAAAATATCTGGATTCAGTTCTGCAACTATAAAATGTTTATATTTGTGAAGTTTCATTTTTTTCTCCTTGTAAAAATTTTATTATTTCTTTTGTGATACCGGTAATAACGTGACCTGTATCTTTAAGCAAAACACCTCTAGCGTTATGACATGTACCTTCTAATAATTGTATGCTTTTTAATGGGTTTAACAAAGCATCCTGCTCACCATAATAAATTAATGTAGGTACCAGTAATGATTCGAGCTGAGGTTTTTCAAATAATGGTAGTGATTCCATCCTTGGATAGAAATACCTATTAATGAGTGCAGTAAACTCTAATGCTTTTTTTAATCCTTGATCTGACAAATCAGGTAATTTTCCTCCGTTAAGGAGTTTCATTATTTTTTCATCTCGATTCTTTGAAAATATGCTATAGTACATTAGCTTTACGAAAAAGGAGAATTTTATTGGTGCTAAACCCCCCATACTCATAAGTACTAAACGATTAACTTTCTGAGGATACTTAGAAGCAAAAGTCAATGCCATCCAACCTCCCAGGGATAACCCAACAAATGAAGCTTCTTTTATCTGAAAATATTCCATAATCTCATTGATCCATAGTTCATATGTTCCTGAAGCATATTTTGGTCGGTTTTCTGCAGAGTAATTTGCTTCGCCTATAATGTCTATTAAGTAGACATAGTGAGTTCTTGTGTAAGTTTTTATATCACCAATCCAGCAAAAATTATTAGAATTGCTACCATGAATTAAAACTAACGGAGGTAATTGTGGATTACCACAGGTCATCGCATGGGTTATACCATAGTGTGTATTTACCATATGCTTATCATAGGGAATTGGCCAGTCCTTTAATACTTGAGCATATGTGCTGAGAATCAGATCTTTTCCTTCTTGAGTTTTGTAAACTGAAGTTTTCATAGCGAACTCCTTATTGTTACTTTATAGTTTGTTTAAAGTTGTTATAAGGAATAAGTTGTAAAAAATCAACATTTTTAATTAGTTTTTAGGAACTATTAGGAATAAAAAGTAATCTGTTGTTGAAAACTTTAGGAACAATATGTATACTTATATTAAGAAGAGGTGCAAAATGAGACAAGAATTTTATACAGTTGATGAATTGAAAACTTTACTGAATTTACATGAAAAAACTATACAGAGATATATGAGAGAGGGTAAACTAAAAGCTACTAAAGTGGGAAAGTCATGGCGAGTGACACAAGCATCATTAGATGATTTTATGGAGATTTCCCAAGATATGAAACAACCTGAACCTAGAGATTATAATGCAATCAAAGTATCCTCTGTAGTAGACATTGAAGTTAAAGATACTCAAGAAGCAATAAAGCTTGCTAATGTTTTAACGGCAACCATGAACAGTAAGGATGAAATTCATGGAAAAACTTCAATGAATATACAATTTATTGAAACCGAAAATAAAATTAGAATTATGTTATATGGCAATGTGAAGTTTACGGAAGATATTATGTCATTCTTATCAGATTTTATTGATCAAAATAATTAGAACCTTCAAGTTAACTTGAAGGTTCTTTGTTGAGTTTAGATTTTACTAGTTTCTTATGTTCATACATTTTTAAATCTGCTTTTTCAATGTAATGTACAAGATCCATGGTATAGTCATATTCTACAATGCCATAACTAATGCTCATAGGATAGTCATTCGTTTTGTTGTATTCTTTAAGCTCATTTTCTATTCGGTTCATCGTTTCCATGGCATGTTTCTCACTACATAATGGAAAAATTAACAGAAATTCATCCCCACCTACTCTACAGAATATATCTGATTTTCTGGTATTATGCTCAATGATTTGAGCGGTGTTTGTTATATACTCATCGCCTATATTGTGGCCATAGACATCATTAATTTTTTTTAGGTTATTTATATCAATAAAAGCAATGGTTAAAGGGAAATCATTCTGAGCGGACTCTTGCATATGATGGCTGAGTTTCAGAAAACCTGTTCTTCTATTAAGAAGACCTGTTAATGGATCTTTTGAAGCAAAATTAGTTAACTTTTCATGAGTTTGACTCATTTCATCTAACATATGATTAATACCATCTTTTAGGATTTTCATTTCACTGAAGACCTTTACCGTAATTCTTCTATTGAGATCCTTATGTCTTGTAATATAATCCACATCTGAAATGATTATTTCAAGTTTCTTAACTGTTCTTCTCAACCAAAAATAAGTGATAATTGAAAAAACAACAAAGAAGAAAATAAAAATGAAAATAACTTTATAAGTATTGTTAATGCCTAACTCTGATATACTATGGGGCATATCAAAGGATAGCAGTAATCCTTCTTCTAAATTGATATATGGATAGAAAATATAACCTCGAGTATAATCATCGCTCTCATTGGTATAAGAGAGTTCTTCACTTTGATTGATGTGGTTCTTGTCATTAATGACAATTGTATTTCCTGTTTGTACAGATAGTTCATCGATATGCTCAATAGTTAATTCAAACATAAAGACAAACAATCCAGTAGGTTCAACTGTACCTTTTGTATCTGTAATGGTTTTACTGGAAAAGGCATAAATCTTGTTGCCGTAATAAAAAAGGCCAGAAGTGTTAGGATAATTTTTTATGTTTTTTGTTACTTCATCTGAAAGAAAAAAATCATAACCACTTCCATAATTATAGCCTCTACTAAAGGTAAGATTAAGATATTGATCGTAAATCAGAACAATATTTAAACCTTGATCTTCGTAAAAACTATTTGGAATATTGGTTTCAATGAAACTAATATTAGGATTCATTACGAATTCATAGGCATCATCCCATTTTGACCAATCCAATAAAACTGCTTCAGATTGATGAATCAAATCTTCTAGTAATTCTTGAGTTCTATGGATTTCCCAGTTGATTCGAGCATCTTCTAGTTTATAAAATTCTTTCAACAGATAACTGGGCATTATAAAATAAATGATGGCAACCCAAAAGGTTATAAAGCCAGTGAAGAGTAAGAATAATTTTGTTGTGAGTTTCATAGGACCTCCTTTATTGTCCTATACCCCAAATAAACCTGTTAACCCTTGTTTTAATATTATTGTGAGTATGATAAAATGGGTTTGGAGGTCGAGTTATGAGAAGAAAATCTACTGAAGAAACCATGTTATTTGAGTTCTCTCAATTAAACATGATGCATTTTGAACCCTGCAGTGAAGAAGAAGTAAGATTATGTAAACAATGTATTGAAAATGAACAAACTTTACCATCAGGTTATTTTCAAGATTTTGATGGAAAAGTAATAACTTTTTTTAAAATTGACTCTACAGAAAAAGAGCATGAAACAATACGTACCATTATTGAAACAAGAAAGCTAAGATACTTAAGAACGATAAGAAACTGTTTTGTTTTTCTTACAATTATAATCACCTTAAGAGAATTATTTGAGTTTTTAAGCTCATTGGGTTAACAACTTCGTTGAAGTTGTTTTTCTTTTTGTATATCAAAATTATACATCCTTTTAGAAAACAAATTATGTTTATAACCTTCGTTGACCTAAAAAAAAAAGCATTTTTTGATTATCCTTTACAAAGTTTTAATCTTTTTATGGTAAGATAGTAATGATGGCAATAATTTGCGAGACCAAGAAAGGAGATCAAATGAGTTTATGGAAACATAATTTAAAATTGGCGAAGACTGACTACAAGAATGTCCCCTGGGATGTCAGCGGAGAGGAAGAGGTGATTAAATCAATTGTTGAAAGGCACCCCATGCGAATTCCTCAATATTATTACAACTTAATAGATGAAAACAATGCCAATGACCCTATTAAAAGATTAGCTTATCCCAATGAGTTTGAAGCGGATTTAATAGGAGAATATGATACATCTGGTGAATCAAGCAATACTAAGCTTCCAGGCTTGCAACACAAATATAAAACAACAGCATTGGTATTAACTACAAATGCGTGTTTTATGTACTGCAGACATTGTTTTCGAAAGAGAATGGTGGGCTATAGCAGTGAAGAAGTCAATAATAGAATACATGAGACAGTTGATTATTTAAAAAAGCATGAGGAAATCAATAACGTGTTATTGTCCGGTGGAGATTCGTTTTGCTTATCCAATAAACAAATTGAAAATTATCTTAAGGCTCTTATTGATATCAAACATTTAAATTATATTAGATTTGGCACGCGAGCACCTGTAGTTTTTCCTGAGAGAATTACAAGTGATCAAGAATTACTAGAAATTTTAAAAACATATAATACGAGAAAACGAATCATGGTAGTAACTCAATTCAATCATCCAAAGGAATTAACGAATGAAGCCTTGGAGGCGATTAGAATGCTTAATGAGATTGGTGTAACTATCAACAATCAAACTGTGGTTTTGAAAGGTGTTAATGATCAACCAGAAGTAATGTCAGCATTATTGAATGGACTCAATAAAGTCGGTGTTAATCCATATTACGTATTTCAATGTCGTCCTGTGAAAGCTGTAAAAACAGGTTTCCAGAAGACTTTAGTGTCCACTTACAAATTGATTGAAGAAACAAGAAAACATTTAGATGGTCTATCTAAAAGATTTAAATTGATAATGTCTCATCCGAGAGGAAAAATTGAGATTATTGGTATTAAGAATAATCAAATGATCTTTAGGTTTCATCAAGCCAAAGATCCTGCTGATCATGATAAGTTATTTATCAAAGATATTGATGAGCACGCAAAGTGGTTGGATTATGAATTAAATCCAATTGAATAGCGTTAATAAAGTGATTAGATATAATATTTAAATAAAAAAGAGATCTCAAGAAAATATTGAGATCTCTTTCTTTTTATCCTATGAGTAAATCATCTAAACCTTTGTGATAAACACTGTCTTTCATAACAATTTCAGTAAAAGTACTGGTCATTAGACAAACTAAAAGTACTGGGAATATTAAATTATATTGTCCTGTAAGCTCTACAATCATTAAGGTGCCCGTTAATGGTGCTATTGCGAATCCTGCAAACATAGCACTCATACCAGCGACTGCATAGGATTTTGGATCACCAATATCTAAACCTAGACTTTGAAAAATACTTGCATAACCGGAACCTATACTTAACCCTATAATTAAACCAGGTGCGAAGATGCCCCCGATACTTCCTGTCCCTAAGGAAATTGAGGTAAGAAGAATATAGCATAAACCGATTAAAAACAAATGAATGGTTGAAAAATCCTGATTGATAATAAAGCTTGGTTTAGTATCGTAAATATAATAATCCGATATAAGCAGTAATGAGAGGGAAATAGTAATTGCTCCAATGAAGGCTTTTATATAATAGTTTTTTATATGTAAGTCAAAAAAAGCTTTGGTTTTTCTCATAGAGTACACATATAATACGGCAAAAAAACTCATACCGATACCTAATAAAATGAAATATGGTGTTTCCTTCATCTGATAGTGATAGCTTGTAAGTGCAACACTGAAAAATGATTCATTATTAAATATACGGATAAAAACTGTGGCAGATAAAGCCGACAGTAAAATCGTAGAAATCATATCGAAGTATCTTTTTTTAAACATAATTTCTACGACAAACAGTGTTGCAAAAAGTGGAGCGTTAAATACACCTGCTAAACATCCTGCTACACCACAGCCAATTAACACTCTGGTATCGCTATCTTCTAATTTATTATAATAAGCAACTTTTGATCCAATAGCGCCACCTAGATGTACTATTGGTCCATGTCTACCAACACAAAATCCAGAAATGAGGTTAAGTAATGTGGATAGAATTTTTAAAGTAACATCTTTGATATTCATGACTTGATATTGAATGGTCTCAATTTCATACATGACTTGAGAAACACCAAAACCTTGGGTTTTAAGTTTATTTTTTCTTATGTAAGTTGTAAACATTGCTACGCATATAGGTATAATAACAACCCAAAATCTTGTTTCGTATAATTTAGCCATTATTAAGTAACCTAAATTAAGGGTTCTATTGAATAAGATTGAAACAAGACCGGATAAAATTCCTATTAAAATAGCAAAAATGACAATACGTGTTCTTGCATGGAAATTTTTAAAATTCATATGACTCTCCTTAGTTGTATTATACCTTAAACATTGAAAAAAACCCATATCAGTGATAAGATAGTTTAGAATATAGACATTAATTAAGTGTAATATTTAAATCAGCTAAGCTTTTTGCTGAAACATAATACTCAAAATTTCATGGAGTAATCCATCATTATAAGTTATAAACTATAGGAGGCACAATGAGCGAACATACGGCTTTAACATCTAATTTTATTCATGATGAAATTGATAAGGATTTGAAGGAGGGTGTTTATCCATCTATTCATACGAGATTTCCACCAGAACCAAATGGTTACTTGCATTTAGGTCATGCAAAAGCGATTATTATCAACTTTACTACTGCTGAAAAGTATAATGGAAAATGTAATTTACGTTTTGATGACACCAATCCTGTAAAAGAGGATACGGAGTATGTGGAAGCCATTCAGGATGATATTAAGTGGTTGGGATTTCATTGGGATGATCGTATGTATTATGCTTCAGAATATTTCCCGAAGTTATATGATTTCGCAGTACAACTCATTAAACTTGGCAAAGCATATGTATGTGATTTAAGTGCTGATGAAATGCGTGAAATGCGTGGTGATTTTAACCGTTTAGGCGAAAACAGTCCTTATAGAGATCGAAGTGTTGAAGAGAATCTTGATTTGCTTGAAAGAATGAAAAAAGGTGAATTCGCTGAAGGTGAAAGAGTTCTTAGAGCTAAAATTGACATGAAACATGTTAAAGTCTTAATGCGTGACCCTGTAATGTATAGAATCAGTCATACTGAACATCACAATACAGGTGACGATTGGTGTATTTATCCAATGTATGACTTTGCACATCCGCTGTCAGATGCAATCGAAGGTATAACACATTCACTTTGTTCAAAAGAGTTTGAAGAAAGAAGAGAGTTATATGACTGGTTTGTAAGAGAAGTTGAATTGTTTGATCAAAAGCCTAGACAAATTGAATTTGCTCGTTTAAATGTAACTGACACAGTTATGAGTAAAAGACTCTTATTAAAACTTGTTCAAGATCAAGTTGTAGATGGCTGGGATGATCCTAGAATGCCTACCTTGAGAGGAATGAGAAGAAGAGGATTTACACCCACTGCATTACGTAATTTCATAGAGGCTGCAGGTGTATCGAAATCAGATAGTTTAGTAGAATTTGCAAATCTAGAGCATTTTGTTCGTGAAGATTTAAAACCAACTGCAAAAAGAGTAATGGGTGTTTTAGATCCTTTGAAAGTTGTTATTACAAATTACCCTGAAGGTGAAACAGAGTGGCTTGAAGTTGAAAATAATCAAGATAATGAAGCTATGGGCAATAGACAAATTCCTTTTAGTAGGGAAATCTATGTTGAACGAGATGATTTCATGGAAGTACCAGAGAAAAAATATTTTAGGTTATTTCCTGGAAATGAAGTACGTCTAAAAGGTGCATATTTCATTAAATGCAATGATTTTGTTAAAAACGAAAAGGGTGAAGTCACTGAAATTCATTGCACCTATGACCCTGAAACAAAATCTGGAAGCGGCTTTACAGGTAGAAAAGTGAAAGCAACTCTGCATTGGGTATCAAAAGATCACAGTGAAAAAGCTGAAATTAGATTATATGACAGTATATATAAAACTGAAGGTAATCATATGGTTTTTAATGAGAATTCACTAATTGTAAAAAAAGATTGCTATGTCGAACCATGTTTGAAAGATGCAAAACCTGAAGAAAAATTCCAATTTTATCGTCATGGTTATTTCACTAGAGACAACGTGTCAGAAGATCTGGTGTTTAACTTAACAGTCTCGATAAAAGCACCTTATAAAAATAAGTAAAATCTAAGTAGAGCATTGACTCTACTTTTTTTTTTGAAATATCAGGTTTTACATTGTTTATAGATTGTTCTAAAAAGTAAGCATTTTAATGCATAAAAAGATCCATTTCATGTCGTTTAAAAAAATATGAAAGGTCACCTTGCTATAATAAATTAAGGAAGGTGATTATATGTACTACAAATTACATTTGGGGTTGGAAGAAGTAATACCAATTTTAATTTTACCGATTATATATATGCTTTTTTCATCAGATTCATTTCTTGAGATTATTTTCTTATATCTGTTAATTGGTACATTTCTAACATTGAACTTCACACATATTAAAGGAAAAACGGATTATGGACAGTTTCTATATCAAAGAGATCATGAGATTGACACAAGACTTTTCATGAAAATGGTAGGTGTACAGATTGGCTTAATCGCAGGATACTCTATGATTATAACCATGATTTCATACCATGTACTCATATGGCATTTCATTTTAACCAACACAGGGGTTATGATTTTGTTCTTAAGAAAAAATGTTAAAGTTTCAATTTATGAAGAAGGTATTGTGTATAAAGGGGTTTACTTAGGAAAAAAGAAGTTTGAAAAAGCTTATATTGTAAAAAACTATGAAGGAAAATACGAAGTTTATTTAGACTTGAATAAACCCAAAATTATATTAGATAAAAACGAATTATTTTATGTTAAGGATTGGGTAAAATAGGTATATATTCACTAGGTGATGTTATGTTTTATCTCGGTATAACTGGAATTCATGAATTTGTAGAATTTCTTCTCATTGATGAAGAGGGAAGAATTCATGGTTGGCAAAAAGAACACTCTGTAGACTTGTTGGCTGAAGGTCCAAGTGTTTTCAGAGGTATGATAGAGTCTGGAATAGCAAGGATATTTTTAAAAACAGGAATAACTTTTAGTGAGATTGATTTCTGTATTCTTTCAATTCCTGAATATGGTGAGAATGCTGACTTTGATGAAATACTTAATCAAGTGCTCTCAAGTGTTTTTTATGATGGAAATTTTTTATGTGAAAATGATTTGGAAGTTGCCTTAACAGCAGCATTTGGTCTAAGTCCTGGTATTGTGGTTTTAGCTGGCGCTGGTTCAGTGGCATTAGGCAGAAATAGAAGAAATGACTTGGCAAGGACTGGTGGTTGGGGCAATAGTAGTGGAGATGAAGCAGGTGAATATTGGTTTTTTAGGAAGCTCATAAAAATTTTTGCAAAGCAGGCAGATCAAAGATCGAACAGCAGATTGTTTTATCACCATTTGAAGAGTAAAGTCCCTTTTTTAGAAGATCATGAAATCATTAGTTTGTCACTGTTACAACTGAAGGAATTACAAATATCTTTTAAGGAATTTCTTTATTATGTCTTGGACGAAGAAATACAATTAGATAATGATATTCAAGCGTTAATACACGAAGCTGTTGATGAGATTATCCTAATGATTCTGGGTGTTGTAAAACAAATAGATATTGATGAACCCATTCGTGTATCATTTATAGGGCGAATATTCCATCGCTATTTTCCTATTCAAACCTTAGTGATGGACGAATTAAAAAAAGGCAATAAAGAATATCTGTTTACAAAACCACTTTTAAGATTAAGCACTGGTACAGCATTACATGCTTTAACATTTAGAAAAAATATTACTATTCAAGT
Source organism: Clostridia bacterium (assembly GCA_016937975.1). Lineage (GTDB taxonomy): Bacteria > Bacillota > Clostridia > Peptostreptococcales > Acidaminobacteraceae > JABXKX01. The sequence goes on along the minus strand of JAFGVN010000098.1, from coordinate 32,891 downwards.
CATTGAGAATTTAAGATTTGAAGAGCAAAGGCTACTTAATTTAATTTAAGTAGTTTTTTTTTGAAGAAACTATTTACAATATTTACCATTAAATGTAAAATATTTCCAAAAGAGAAATTATGAAATATATACTCAAACTAGAGAATCAGCATTTACAAAATAGATTATTCAAGGTATTAGCAAGTGAAACAATTGAAGTTTCAACGGATACAGATGAAGAGGGTATTTTTATTACTGACAGTATTCTTTTGAATAAAAAATGTATTTTAATGGGTTCTAGAAATGATACAGAACAAAAAATAATTAATCAATTTCAGTCTGTACAAGAATTTATTAAGCATTTAAAACTATTTGAGTGGGATTACAACCATGCAACAAGGAAAGTCATTGCATTCATAAATACCTTCGGTGGCTCTGGTGCAACAACTTTATCATTAAATGGGTGTTATGAGTTGGCAAAGTCAAATCCAGCATTTCATTTATCTTTAGATCGTTTTCCAAAATGCAATTATTATTTACCTCAAAACAGAAGCCTTTCAATATCTGACTTTATTTTTAACTTAAAGCGTCAGAAGAGTTTATTATTGAATACACATATGAGTGGTTTTCAATATTTTAATGGTCCCTACTCCTATATGGATATTCTTGAAATTGATTCTGAGCTGATGAAGCATATGATTAATGAACTTTTGGACATGAATTTTAATCAAGTAGTTGTTGATTTATCAAATCGCTATGATTTAATTCAAGCGTATGAATGGGATATTCTCTTTTGTGTTTGCCCTACTGAACAAAATTATTACCTGTTAACCCATGATTTCGTTTTGAATCAAAAAATTCATTTGCTTTTGAATACAATAAAACCGCATGTTTATGGACATGAAATTAGTTTAAGTGAAGGAAAATATTCAATCATCCCTTATGATGCACACCTTCAGAAAGGATTTAACATATGGGAATCAGACCTGATTATGAACAAACTAAAGATCATTTTAGACACGAAATTAAATTACAACTCATAAAACAATTGTCGTCTTTGGAATTAGATGAAAGCCTTGCAAAAGAGCATATTGAACATTACGTTTATGAAAGAGGGCAGCTGAAAGATATTTCTGTTTCTGATTGCCTAGAAATTGCTTTAGAAATATATAACAGTTTATTTAAACTGGGAATTCTGCAACCATTACTGGACGAAGATGAAATTTCTGAAATCATGGTAAATGGATTGTCACCTATTATCATTGAAAAGTCAGGTAGGATAGAAGTTACAACCATTCAATTTAAAAGTGAAGAAGAATTGATGAATTTGATTCAAAATATTGTTTCAAAAGTCAATCGTAAGGCAGATCAAAGTCATCCCATTGTTGATGCTAGATTGAAAGATGGTTCAAGGGTAAACATCGTACTAAAGCCCATTGCTTTAAATGGTCCAATTCTTACCATAAGGAAATTCTCTGATTCAATGATGTCCTTAGAAAATCTATTGTTTAATGAAAAGAATAAAAACCAATTGCTTCATGATTTTAAAGAATGGATTCAATGTAAATATAATCTGTTTGTATCTGGAGGAACCAGTTCAGGTAAGACCACTTTTTTAAATGCACTTTCTGCACTTATCCCTTCATATGAAAGGTTGATTACCATAGAAGATGCAGCAGAATTAAAATTGAAGCATATTCATAATCTAGTTTCCTTAGAAACGAAGCCTTCTCAAGGTGGTCATTCAGGTATTTCGATGGATGACTTAATTAGAACCTCGTTAAGAATGCGACCAGATAGAATTATTGTAGGTGAAGTTAGGGGTAAAGAGGTCATCGAGATGATTAATGCAATGAATACCGGACATGATGGATCAATGTCTACGGGTCATGGTAATTCAGCTAAGGATATGCTAAGTAGATTGGAACTCATGGTTTTAAAAGGAATTGAACTTCCAGGTATGGTCATAAGACGATTAATTTCTTCGAGTATTGATCTGATTGTACATCTTGAAAGAAAACCAAATGGAGTACGACAAATAAAAGAAATAATTGAACTTCTGCCTTCTGAAGAAAAGTATGAAATTAACATTTTATACAAACGTGAAGAAGATGTTCTAATGCCTCAAAATAAAATGATTCAAAGGAGTAAAATTGAAGAAAATAGTATTTATTTTTAGTGCTAGATTTAAAAGTATAGCAATACACAGTTTCATAGGTTCCTGGGTTGGATTTGTTTTTTATAGGCATATTTTTGGCTGTTTTTTTGTGATGGTACTTTTTAGTGTTCAGGGTTACATAAAGAAAATCGATAATCAACAAGGCATACTACATGAGTTCAGAATGTTCTTAAACAGTATTTATACAGAATTAACAACGGGAAGTGTTATGCAACTCGCTGTTATAAATAGTGCTCAGACCATGATTATGATGAATAAAATTCTGAAAGAAGCTGTATTTACCCTTATTGGTGAGGTTTCACTTGGTCAATCAGAAAAAATTGCATGGCAAAATTTTTCTGAAAAACTTATGTTAAAACCTGCTATTCAATTTTCAAAAGGTCTTTCCATGGCCTATGAACAAGGAAGTGATTTAAGAATTGTAGTCGGTGAAAGTATACAGTTAATTACTGATCAAATGGATCTTGATATGGAAATGGAAGTACTTCTTGCAGCAAAAAAATTTGAATTCTATCTGTTGATGATTGTGCCGGTTCTCTTATTGGCTTTTTTGAGCTGGAGTGATATGGCTTATATGACCGTTCTATTTAAAGATTTACCTGGCAGAATAATTATGACTCTTGTTCTCATTTGTTTAGTGGTGGCTTATAAGATTGGTGAACATATCATTCACATTGAGGTTTGATTTATGCTTTTATTATTATATGTAATCGTGTTTTTATTCAATGAAAAATATTCTTTTTTAATTCAGATAATCCCTCGAAAAGTAAAAACAAGTCATGTGAAGATTTTTAGAAATTTAAAGGTTCAAATGGCATTGAATTTTATTTCTTTCCTGCTGGAAGAACCTATTGAAGAGCAATTGAAGCAAAAAATTACAGTTGCTTATGTTCAAAGTGTTACATTTTTATGGATTTGGTTAATTCAATTTTCAGGGGGAAATCTTTTCTTTGGAATTATGATCTGTATTTTTATGCTCCTGATGCCTTATTTAAAATTACTTGAGTTAGAGAAGAAATTGCGTAAAGAAATGATCGAAAGCATGAATGATATATTCTTAAGTGTCGCTTTAAATATCAATGCTGGTATGGTAGTTTACAATGCCCTTTTGGACGTGATAGAATCGCCGCAAAACCCTTTTGAGAGTATGTACTTAAGAAAAATGAATATGATTAGAAAGGGTCAAAATCTTTCTACAGTCTTATTACCAATAGGACAGAATGTCTATAACGATTATGTCACAAGATTTATTCGCATAATCATATCTGATCAGAAAAGTGGAGGAGAAGATACTTTTCAATCATTAAAGAGGTTAATGGATGATTTTAGAAAAGATCGCCATCAGCAATTATTAAAGAAAGGAGAAGAAGCAAGTACAAAACTTTTAATGCCGATGTCAATTGCTTTAATCGGTATTGTCATTGCCTTAGTATATCCAGCGGTTATTTCTTTGATGCAATTTTAATAGGAGGTTTTATGTTTAAAGATGAAAAAGGTTTTGGGACAATTGAACTTGTCATTATTTTAGCAATATTAGTAGGCATTGCATTACTTTTCAAAACACAGATTACAGCTTTTGTTGAAAATATCATTCAAGATATTGTTGATAAGGACTTTACTTCAGGAGCACTGTATGTTTATTTCAAAATCTAGTGAAGGCAATAGAGTCATACTAAAATTACCCATAGAAGAGGAGTACTTTCTATCTTTTGAGGGGCAAATGATTTTAAAATCCGACCAAAAGTACTTCGTAGATGTTTTTTTAGAGGATCAACTGATTTGGGATATCACTGGTCTCATGACGGTAGATAAATATATTTCCGTAATAGAAGCAGACTCCCAACAAATTAAAATTTTCATTCAGAATTTTATAGAAGGAATTTTATCTGCAAAGGATTACTTTTTAGAGGAAAATTCAATAATACTAGATTCTGACTATATCTTCTACGATAGTCACACTGAAAGTATTAAGCTTGTTTATGCACCACTTCTAAATCAGCCTTCACAAAACATGCATCATCAGTTTAAGAAGGTTGTATTATCATGGTTATACAGATTGGATTTGAAAAGAAATAGAAATGATGAGTTAAGAGATTTAATCACTTTTATTCAAAGTGAATCAACGGATATGATTCAAATAAAAAATTATCTTAACGAGCCCTATAAAAGGAAAAGGAAAAAGACTTCCTTTAAATCTAAAACAATAAAAGGGGTATCGGATGTCAATAGGGATGAAACAGTATGTTTAAAAGCTTCAGTTCCATATCTGCTTTTAAAGCATAAAAAAGTATATTTAGATAAAGCGTTATTTAGGATTGGGCGGGGTTATGAAAATGATTTAGTACTTGATAAAGAACCATCTGTTGGTAGGGTGCATTGTGAAATTGTACATGAGGATGAAACATTTTTTCTATTGGACTGTAACAGTACGAATGGGACTTACTTAAATGGAAATTTATTATTAAGAGGAGAAAAGTATAAATTAAGTAATCAGGATCTGATACAGTTTGCAAATGTAAAGGCAATATACAAATCCAATTAATCGAACATGCGTTTGTTATTTTCTTCGCTTTGTGGTACAATCAATTTACAAAATTTGAATGGAGTGATCAAGTGAAAGGCTATTGTGGAATCGATTGTCATCAATGTCCCTGCTTTGTAGCAACAAGAGAAAACGATGATATAAAACGAATGAATACAGCGATTAAATGGTCAAAAATGTTTAATGAAACCATTTTACCTCGTGAAATAAATTGTCATGGGTGTCAAAGTCAAGATGTGCAGTTTAAAAATTGTAACACTTGTAAAATAAAAAAACTACATACCTATAAGCAATCAAGTTAAAATAAATTCCTTTTTTAAAGAAGGAATTTATTTTGATTTTATATGGTGAGACAAATTGCTAATTGGATAAAGTGTCTACAAATCCAGTGAAATGTGATATAGTATTTTTGGAGGAAATTATGAAAATTACAAATCATTATTTAAATAAAACTTGGGATTTACAAGGTTTGTTGACGAAATATCATGTGACTTTTACCTTAGAAGAGATTATGAAAACTTATAATCATCATAGTCGTTTCTATCATAATTTTGAACATATTCGTGATATGTTGAAAAACATAGAGATTGATGATGACGCTTTAGTTATTGGAATTTTATTTCACGATATCATTTATGACGGGAAAATAGAACATCATGAGGCTGAATCTGCTGCTTTTTTTAGAGCACATTGTAATGGTGAGGAAGTATTTATCAACATAGTGGAGAGCCTTATTAAAGCAACTGCTTATATTAAGCAAGAATTGACTGAGTTAGAGAAAGAGATTATTCGCGTTGACAGAAGTATTCTTTATAAAACAGATATCAATTCCTTGCTAACATGGGAAGATGATATTTTTAAAGAATATCAACATCTCAGTATAAACGATTATAAAGAAGGTAGAAAAGCTTTCTTGAACTATGCCTTTGAAGAAACTGGTAATCATACATTATTGGAATTAAGAGACATAGTTGTACAGAAAGTTTATAAAATTGGTTTTTATCCAGGTAGTTTTAACCCTTTTCATATAGGACACTATAACATTTTACAAAAGGCAGAAAAATCATTTGATAAAGTGGTTATTGGTGTAGGGATCAATTATGACAAGAAGGATCTTCAAAAAACAAAATTGCCAGATGTGGTTAGAAATAGAGAAATTGTTTTTTACAGTGGCTTAATTACGACTGAAATCCAAAGGCTTAAAGAACATGGAGAGGTTTTTGTTGTGAGAGGTCTAAGAAATGCATATGACTTGCAACATGAAGAAGGACTTAGAAATGTAATTAAGGATTTTCTGCCTAATCAGGAGTTTGTTTACTATTTCTGTGACAAGGAATATGAGCATATCAGTTCCAGTTTAATTCGCGATATTATGTCAAGAGGTCAAGAAAACGGCATGGCCAGTAAAATGATTGAAAGATATACTTTCAAGGAGGAATAATGAGTACATGGATAATTTTTGCCTTTGCAGTTCCTGGCGTTATTGTAAGTCTTTTGGGAAGATATATTAATCGCACAGGTTATGTAGAAGTTTTAAAACAATATGATGATAAGAAAAAATACAATAGAGAAGGGCTAAAGACTTTTGTCTATAAATTGATGTTTTACACAGGGATTTTAACTGTATTGGGCAGTTTGATTTTTGGAATTGTCCAAATTGTTACCAAGAACGATTCAGTAGGTTTGTACTTTTTAGGATTCTATATTCTGATTACCCTACATTATGTACTTCAGTTAAGATTTTGTTGCAAGAGATATGAAATTAAGGAGTAGTTATGAAACATATAGAAGTTTGGACATTCAAGTTCTGTCCTTATTGTGTAAAAGTTAAGAAGCTGTTTGAAGATTTGAAAATACCTTATACTGAGCATATGATACCATTTGGTGATCCAAGATTAAAGGATTTGGAGGCTAAAACAGGATGTGGGACATTACCACAAATCTTTGCTGATGGTGAGTTTATAGGTGATTGCGATTTGATGCATGTTTTGCATGAAAAAGGTGAACTGATGGAGGTTATTAAGTCATGAAGCTGTTGGCAAGAGAAAATGAGTTATGTCCTCTAATGTTGGGGGAAGAAATCTTGTTGTCTGAGCAAAGAAAGGCAATGTATGATCTTTACCTGTATGGTTATATCAGAGAAATGTATGAAAAGGAGGGGTCCAATGAAATGATTTTGATTATGGAATGCTCCTCAAAAAGAGAGTGTGAAAATTATCTGGCAAAGTTACCTTTGGTAAGAGCCGGAAAATCCACTTTCAACATTGAAGTTTTATCACCTTATAGAGGCTTTAAGGAGATCATATAATGGCTTATATTGATTTACATATGCACTCCATATACTCTGATGGAAGAATGACCTGTGAAGCCCTGTTAAATGAAGTCATAGAAAAGAACATTGAATTATTTTCTTTAACAGATCATGACACGATTGAAGGAATAGAGGAAATGAAGGGCTTAGCAGCTCAAGAGGGGGTTTCATTTATACCTGGTGTTGAAGTTGCTGTATCCATTGAAGGTAAAGAGTATCATTTGACTACCTATGGTTATAATCCTAATCATAAGGGCTTTTTAGATCTGTTGACATATAATCTCAATCAAAGGAAGAACTTCGATATTCAGATTATACAAGCCTTAGCAGAAGGTCATGATTTTACCTTAGATGACTTCTTGAAATATGAAGATAATATTCATCGTGGTGGTTGGCCCTCGTTAAATTTTCTTATCGATGCTGGACTTATTCAGAACATTTATGAATATTTTAAATTAACTCAACCTTTAAATGTAAAATTGGTTTTTAAAAATCCAGAAGATGTAATACCCGTTTTACATGATGCTGGGGCAAAAGTTTTTTTAGCACATCCTTCAGCTTATTTTAAAGAGTTTATAGACATTGAAATGTTGGATCATTTTAAATCACTTCAAATCGATGGTATAGAATGTTACTCACCTTATCTGAAAGATGAGCAAGAGGGCGATTTTTATATAGAATATTGTAAAAAAAACAACTTGAAGATTTCAGGTGGTTCAGATTATCATGGTGGCTTTGTTAATCGAAAAATGGGTTTTCCAGAAATAACAAAAGACATGGTCAGCTATGAGTATTTTCATGATATGATGAAATAAAGGAGGATTTGCCATGTTGTGTCCTGTAAGTGATGAATGTATGTTTAAGAAAAAATTTGAAAGTAGTCCAAATATACAATGTAAAGGTTTTATTCGTATTTATTGTCGAGGTGGGAGACATAATGAATGTAAGAGAAGACTTTATCTAAGGGAACATGGCGATTGGCCTGAGCCGAACTATATGCCTAATGGTTATATGGCAAGGGATGAGGATTGATAATAATATAACAAAAATGTGCTAATTTATTGCAAGTTAGGTTAAACATAAATTCATTTTGCAAAAAAATAACCTTCAAATTTCAATGCTTTTAGCTTTTAAAATTAAAAAAGATGCATCATTTAATAAAAATGAGCATCTTTTGATATTTTTTTGTCAGTGTTAAATCATAGATTTAAAAGTTTCTAAGTTAACAGTTTTTTTCTCTTTATCTTGAATTAAAGCTGTTTTTGAAATTATTTCAAAAATAGAAATCATTTCTTCTTTTCTCATCCAATCCATGTGAATCGGGAAAACATCTTCATTCTTAGTAAAAATGACAAAATCCTTGTTCATGATATTACAATGATGTATCTCACTAACTTTAACCTTATGTTTAAAGATAATAAAACTCTTATGAATTTGAATCAGTTCTTGATCAATTACAATATAGTTGATTAAAGGCATTGCAATATAATAAACAATGATGAGTACTGGCAGTACCAAAATCACAGGTAAAACAGACACATCTACTTTATCAACGTAATTATTTAACAAGAAATAACTAATTAATAGCCATATAAAAGCCATTGCAACCCACACTGCTGAAAATTTATATTTGATTTTCATGTTAGCTCCTTTTCATACTAAAATAATCTATTTAATGTATCTGGGTTCATTGAAATGAAAAGCCAAATACAAGTATGGATACTGAATATAATTGGTACAATTACTCTAAATTTAGTCTTTTTTGTTTTATGATTGAATATGAGCATACCCATGATCATACCATAACACCCAAACAAGGCTCCTGAAGCTAATAGCATAGCTTCTGATATTCGATATTTGCCTTTGATGGCTTTATATTTGTCAACGCCAAAAAGAATGAAGCTTAGTAAGCCAAAAAAAACATATAAGGATAGTACTATTTTAATTAACATTTGACCTCCAAACAATGTACTTACAGTATATAAATTTTTTTTTAACTTGTCAAAACAAATAAAAGACAGTAAAAGTCTTGAAATTGCAATAGTTTGAATGTTCTGACAATTCTAATTGTGAAAATTCTGACAATTCTGAATTTTATTAATTATATTTTAACATTTATATTTCCAACTCTTTCAAACTATGTTACTATGTTAATGGAATGAGATTGAAAACGTTTGCCAATAGGACTATGTTTTCTTATATAAAACATTTCATTTCAAAAGTGATTTTTCACATAAAAGTTGGGGGTGGGAAGATTTACTTCCCATAAGTTAGGGGGAAACTACCCATACGATTAGAGAAAGAGGAGTTGTAGACATGTCGTACGTACAAAATGTATTAGAAAGAGTCAAAGCAAGAAACTCTAGTGATCAAGAATTTTTACAAGCAGTAGAAGAAGTATTTGAATCTTTAGAGCCAGTAATGGAAAGACATCCTGAATATGTAGAAGCTAACATCTTAGAAAGAATCGCTGAGCCTGAAAGACAAATTATTTTCAGAGTACCTTGGGTTGATGATGCAGGTAAACTTCAAGTTAACAGAGGTTTCAGAGTCCAATTTAATGGTGCTATCGGACCTTACAAAGGTGGTTTAAGATTCCATCCATCAGTTTATGTTGGTATCGTTAAGTTCTTAGGTTTTGAGCAAATCTTCAAAAATTCATTAACAGGTCTTCCTATCGGTGGTGGTAAAGGTGGTTCTGATTTTAATCCTAAAGGAAAATCAGATGCAGAAGTAATGAGATTCTGTCAATCATTTATGACTGAATTATATAGACATATTGGTCCAGACGTTGACGTACCTGCTGGTGACATCGGTGTTGGTGGTAGAGAAATTGGTTTCTTATATGGTCAATACAGAAGAATTAAAGGTGCTTTTGAAAATGGCGTTTTAACTGGTAAAGGTTTAACATATGGTGGTTCACTAGCAAGAACTGAAGCTACAGGTTATGGATTAATGTACTTTGTAGAAGAAATGTTAAAGCACAACAATATCGATATCAAAGATAAGGTATGTGTAATTTCAGGTTCAGGTAATGTTGCAATCTATGCTACTCAAAAGGCTCAAGCTATGGGTGCTAAAGTTGTTGCATTATCAGATTCATCAGGATATATTTACGATGCTGAAGGCATTAAATTAGATACAGTTAGACAACTTAAAGAAGTTGAAAGAAAGAGAATTTCTGATTACGTTAAAATTCATCCAAATGCTACATTCACTGAAGGCTGGACGAATATTTGGAATGTTAAATGTGATATCGCATTACCATGTGCAACACAAAATGATATCGGATTAGAACAAGCTAAGAAATTAGTTGAAAACGGCGTTATCGCAGTTGGTGAAGGTGCTAACATGCCTACTACTAATGAAGCGCTTAAATATTTATTAGAAAAGAAAATTTTAGTTGCTCCTGCTAAAGCTGCTAATGCTGGTGGTGTTGCTACTTCTGCATTAGAAATGTCACAAAACTCTATGAGATACTCATGGACATTTGAAGAAGTAGATGCTAAATTAAAGCAAATCATGATCAATATTCATACGAATGCTTCTAAGGCTTCTGAAGAGTATGGATTTGGTTATAACCTTGTTGCTGGTGCTAATATTGCCGGTTTCAAGAAAGTTGCAGAAGCAATGCTTGCTCAAGGTAATTACTAATATTACAATATTATTAAGAATCTCTTTTTTTAGAGATTCTTTTTATTTTTTTGGGTATTTATTTGAAGAGGTGATTTTATGGATATTCCAGTTGTTGACATGAGTGATAATGAAACCGGATGTTGTCCGAGGTTTCATCCTGAGGAATGGCATAAGAAGGTTGTGAGAATTCATGACCAAATGTTTGCTCGTGCTGTTTCCAAAAGTTTATTTTATATGCCAATAAATCTTAATAAAGTTATGACCGCTTCTATGGATAAAATCTCAAAAGCTGATGCGATGCCTAAGAGCAATTATTTGATTTTATCTAAGGATTTATCAAGTTGGCGATGTGAGCATCATTTTATGGTAGAAAAGCCTGTAGAAGGGCTAGAAATGACGAATTTGAATGGTGAATATTATTTAATGACCTTTGATGGTCCATACAAAATGATTCCCAAATGGATTGAATCTTTTAAACATCATGTAAAAGATGAAGGTTATCATCTAAAAGAGATTTATTATTTTTTCACCACTTGTCCCGAGTGTGCAAAACACTATGGTCATAATTATGTTGTATTCTTTGGTAAAATCTAAGGGCAAAAATTATATATATCAAGAAATTACTTATAAGAAAAGCTTCGCCGATCGGCGAAGCTTTATTGTGTATTATTTAAGTGTTTCTTCAAACTCTTTTACAAGTTCTTCAAATTTATCAAATGCAAGTTGTAGTGGTTCTCCAGTTGAGAAATCAACACCTGCAGTTTTTAATAATTGTAATGGAGGTGCAGAAGAACCTGCTTTTAAGAAATCCAAATATTTCTGAACATCTTCTTTATCACCATTGATAACTTGATTTGAGAATGATAAACCAGCTGATAAACCAGTAGCATACTTGTAAACATAGAAAGCGTTGTAGAAATGTGGAATCTCTGCCCATTGATAAGTCGTAATCTCATCAATAGCAAAATCTTCACCATAATACTCTTGATAAACTTCACCCATGATTTCGTTGAATACATCTGCACTTAATGGTTCGCCTGCTTCATAAGCTTCATAAGCTCTTTTTTCGAAGTCTGCATAAATCATTTGTGTGAAGATTGTATTTTCAATTAGTTCGATGTAATTTAACAAAGCTTGTTGTTTTTCAGTCTTAGTTGTTGCAGTTTTGACACGATATTCAAAGACCATAGATTCATTGGTTGTCGAAGCGATTTCAGCATTGAAAATTGGAACCCCTGAAGTGAAGTAGTTTTGATTTTCATTTGAATATTTAAAGTTTAATGCGTGACCCATTTCATGAGCTACTGTTGAAACATCAGTCATTAAACCGTAGAAGTTCAACAAGACAAATGGATCAGTATCATAAGTTCCCCATTGATATCCGCCTTCGTATTTGCCTTCAGTTGTATAAACATCTGCCCATCTGCTATCGAAACCTTCTTTTAAATCATCAATATACTTTTGTCCTAAAGGTTTTAAGGCTTCAAATATAATTTCTTTACCAGGTTCATAATCAATAAAACTGTAAGGATTATCAATAAGTGGTGAATACAAGTCATATATATGAACTTGATCTTCAATGCCTAAAATTTCTTTCTTTAAAGAAATCCAATGGTGCAATTTGTCTAAATTGTCATGAGTAATATCAAAGACTTTATCATATGCCTCTAAAGTCATACCATCTGTATCTAAAGCACTTTCCAATGCAGAATCATAATTTCTTGCTTCAGCAAAAAAAGTATTTTTCTTAATCTCACTTTCATAGATTTCTGAGAGTAAGTTGATGCCAGCTGCACTTTTTGCATAATATGCTTCTAAAGCGTCTTTCTTGTCTTCTCTAGAACCTGACCAGAATTTATTCCAATCCGGTTCAGGTAAATAATCACTAAAATCAGTTAAATAATTGAATGCATCATAAATAGATTCTGGCACTTCAAATAAGATTTGTGCTTGCGCGAGAATTTCTTCTTCACTTTCAGAAAGAATATGGTCACGATCATTGATAATATCTTCAATGAAACTACGATAGTCCTTGAGTTCATCAGCAGCAAGCCATATTTCTAAAGTCTCATCATCAATATCAATGATTGCTGGCATGAAATAAGATGTTGCTTCTGTTAAGCTTGTATCTAATTCAGCAGTAATATCTTCTAAATCTGAAAAATCAGTGTTTGCTGTATCGGTATGGGCTTGTAATGTAGCGAAAACATATACTTTATCTGTGACTCTTCTTATTTCTTCATATTGTTTTAAAGTGTTTAAAAATGAATCTAAACTTTTAGTAAAATCTGCTTCTGCATCAGCAAAAAATTTGAAACTGTCTTTTACCTTGTTTACATCTGCCATAAAAGCATCTGTATTCGCATATACTTTTTCTAAGTCCCACTTGTATTCCTCTGGGATATCACTTCTTTGAGGACCTGAAGGAATCTCTTCTTCAGGATCTTCAGTTTCAACAACTTCTTCTGTATCATTTTGAGCAGTATTATTTATATTATTCTCTGAATTTACTTCTTCAGAAGCCTTATTGTTAACACCTGCTTCGTTTGTTACATTGTTGCTTGTCGGTTCATTTCCACCATTTGCGTTGTTTTGACAACCATACAATTGGCTAGATATTATTAATACGAATACCAAAGCCAATACTAAAATTTTGTTTTTTCTCATAATACCTCCTTGATATCCCTATTATAGCCTCTTTACGGAAAAATAAAATAATTACTTTTAAAAGGTCAGGAAATTTTAATAACTTTGGGAGATAATTTTAATAACTTGTGTAAAAATTTTAGTTGTTATGAATTTTTTGTTACAATAGAGTGTATAGATAGTGGGTGTATAATAAAAATATCTTGAACTCCTAATTAAATTTAGGTATTATAAGTAGGATTCAATTGAGACAAGGAGTGTTAAAATGAATACAAAAATAGAAAATTTAGTTGATGAAGCATTGATTTATGCCGCAAATGAAAGGAATCAAGTTTTCATAAATAAAGCAATACAAGTATATCATGCACCTTTTGGTGATCAGAAAACGGACTTGGATATGGATCAAGGTTTTAACAATTGGTTGATACATGATTATGTTTATCAAGGAAAATCTCTCATTGATGACATCGAAGGCGACTTAATTGTAAAGAACAGTATTAAGAATTCTCGTTACTCCGTATATAAAATAAGAATTGAACATGAAAAAATAGTGTTGAAGGATGTAGTCACAGGTGAAGACTATGTGTTGCAAACAGAGCAGTATTTTGAAGAAAATGATTTGATGAAAATTAGAATCTATCCGGTGGAGAATTACTGGATTATGAACGATGTACCAGAATTTTATGACAGTAGTTTGGAAGATGTAATTCGCAAAAGTGTAATGACACAATATAACAACTATTGTGCAGCATTTCAACCAGTACACATTAGAGAGTTTGTAAAAAGTCAATCACAATTGATTTTGCATTTAACCAATATTATAGATTTTTATGAAGCAGAATTAAATGAAGATGAAGGTTTTGAAGTATATGTATCGACTTTTGCGCTTAAGAATCGTGATGAAGTGTTAGATTTACTTTTAAATACAGATGATTTTCTACTTATTGAAAATGATGGTGATGAAACTATAATTCATATGGTTTCAGATCATGTACAATTGGCTGAAATTGTTGTTACAAGCTTCAAAATGGAAATAGAAGCAGTTTCAAAAGTGCAGCTAGAAATGGTGAAATCTACAGTAAGTCAAATTCTAGAAGATAGAGTTGTTTTTATTAAAGATGAAATGTTAAGTTTAGATGATTTGCTTTAGAATTGACATGAACTGTCAATGATAGTAAAATGAAAATGTTATTACTTAGTTTATGAAAGAGAGGAGAGCACCAATGAAGCTGGTTTTTTCAGATCATCCTGAAAATTCAGATGACGGGTCCTCCGCCAATACGGAAACCATTGGCGTTGATGACCTGATAAAGAATATTAAAGAATTAATTTCTAATGAAGAGGATCATAAGGAGAAGTTAACATCTTATTTGTCTGTGATTGAGAAACAAATAGAAAATAAAAATCAAATGGATCTTAGCAATGTGGATCAAGAACACATACAAAAGTTAATTGAAAAACATCCTTATTTTAAAAATCCGAATTCATACCATATTCGTTTAATTACGATTATGAAATATTTGAAGAAAAAGGGTATAGACGTTACAATAAATGATATTGATTTGTTGATTGATGTAATCATTCAAAAAATTGATGGCGTAACAAAAGTCGCTGATGGGAAATATAAAAAGATGATAAAATAACCTGACGAAAGTCAGGTTTTTTTGGAGAGAATCATGAATACGCATTCTTATATTAATAATTTAATGAACTATATTTCAAAAAAGTATACATATGATATGGATTTACTAGGTCAATTCATTGAGTTTCAAGGTTGGATGGACTCCGTCCAAGTTGATTTTGAAGACTTTGATCGCTATATTGAAGATGAAGTTCGAGTTTTAACTGGGAGTTATTATACACCTAAGAGCCTTGCAAAATCTATGGTAAGAATGTCCTTTTATGATTACTTTGTTCAGAATAAATTCCTCAGCGAAGAATATTGTAGGATTTTGTTTCTTGAAGATCAAGTCCTTGAAAACTTTAGTGAAGTATCAGAAATTCTATCCTCTATGAAAATCGCTGATATCAGCTGCGGTTCAGGCGTATTCTTACACACTTCCTTTGAGCTGATTGAGAAATGGAATAAAATACATGACATAAAAGTTAATGCTACAAGTATCATAAATCAATTGTATGGTTATGATATAAATGAGGATACTTTAAAGGTTTGTAAACTATGGTTTATTGAACAACTCTTAAAATCCAATGAACCTGTTGAAAATATCCATTTATTTCATATGGATACCTTGTTGATGGATGAGCATTTAAAATTTGACTTAATTGTTGGTAATCCCCCCTATGTAGGTGAAAAAGGGAATAAGGCACTTTTTGATAAGTATAGGCATTTAAAAGGCTACGAAGGTAAGATGGATCTTTTTTATTTCTTTATCTATAAGGGAATGAAACTCCTTAAAACAGACGGTTTGCTAACCTTTATTACAACTAATTATTGGATTACTGCAGATGGCGCTTCAAAATTAAGAGCCTATATAAAAGAAGAAACATCTTTTAAGCGTTTAGTTAATTTAGATGAAATTAAACTTTTTTCTGAAGCAAAGGGTATGCATAACTTAATTTTTTCTTTGTCTCGTAAAAAAGAGGGATTATGCTCTATACAAGTCCTTTCAAATCAAAAGGTTGTCACTTTAGAAGATTTAACGGATGTTTCTTATCATATGGACCATTTGAAGCTTTTTAGTGAATCCAATAATATTTTATTATATGAAAATCAAAGCTATTATCAAATCATTGAAAAGGTCATTCAGGCTACACCATTTAGATTATTCAATTTTGCTCAAATTAATCAAGGTATTGTATCAGGAGCTGATAAAGTTACTCAGAAAATGCTAGACACTAAACTGAGTAAGGAAAATATAGGGAAACATCAAATTCATAAGGAAGATGGCATCTTTGTTTTAAATTATGAACTTAGTGAAAAATCAAAACCATTTTATAAAAATAGTGATATTAAGAAGTACACCATCCAAAGTAATACCATTCGATATATATTGTACATTACAGATGATACAACTCTTAATACTGATGAAACAAACCATTTGCTTCCTTTTAAACCTGTACTTGACGAAAGAAGAGAAGTCAAAAATGGTAAGAGAAAGTGGTATGCATTGCAGTGGTATAGAGATCCTGATATTTTTGAAGGTGAAAAAATAGTTGTACCTCAAAGAGCGATGTCCAACACTTTTGCATATACGGACCAGCCTTTTTATGCAAGTGCAGATGTATATTTTATAACAAAAGGACCGCTGAAACTGTTAACTGGATATCTCAATTCAAAATTTGTATATTTTTGGTTGTATAACCGTGGTAAAAGAAAAGGACAATATTTAGAACTGTATGCCAGCCCGTTAAGTTTAATACCTGTTCCCTTATTTGATGAAAAACAAACACTGCTCATAGAAGAAGCAAGTGAAAAAATGATAAAAAATGGATATTGTAGTATGGAACGAGATTTAATTGACAAAATTATATATCAAGCATTTAATTTTAATAAAGAGGATATATTACATATTGAAATGTTATACAAGAAGCGAGGAATCAATGCAAATATGGACCAAACGAATCTCTAAAACTGTTTTTTTATTTATCGTTTTAGTGCTTATGATTGTCATCATAAAGCAAACGCTTAATGAAGAAATAACGACTTTGGACAAAGAGGTTAAAATTTATGAGTTATCACAATCGAATATTATGAGTTCAGGACAGGAAATAATCATTCAAAGTTTTAGTGAAATTACTTCTATTAAATGGATTGATAATGAACTTTTATATATAGAAGGTGTTATGGATAACATCAGTGGTAGTTATATCTTTGATACGACAAAAAACGAGTTGATGAATTATGAAAGTTTGATAAGTGATACTGTAGATTTTGGTGCATATACTTTTGTCATGGAGATTCCGGACTATGGAACTTTATGTACCAAAGATACAACTATTGGCTTACTAAAAGATGGAACCTATAATGTCCTTGCTGAGAATGCAACCTTCAATGGTAAATTACTCTTTAAAGTTTCTGATGATAAGACAAAGATTTTGTATTATCACCATGATAAAACAACTTTAGTGACATATAATTTTGAGAAAGATTTCTATAGAACCATAAATATACCTTTGGAAAATTTTGATTTAGCAAATTTTGATCATCAAATTCAAATATCACCCAAAGGAGGATATGTTTCCATAGAATATCGATTAGATGCTTTGGAAGAAAGCTATTTTTCAATATACGGTGCTGATTCAGGGAAATTATATGCTGATGAAGTTTATGGGGCTGAATTGTCTTGGTCGTCAGAGGATGAATATGTTTGCTATTATTATACAAAAGAAAGCGAATATGCCAACAATCTTATTGATGGTATCGATCTTATTTCAAAGCGAATTGGCTATTATGACGTAGATAAAAAATCTATTAAATATTTAGACTCTTCACAAATGGATAAAGATATTTTCTCAAAAATTTATTGGAACAACCACGATGTAAGTGTTTTTATAGGATCAATCAATGATACATTTTCCATTGAAGGTTTAATGACTTATAATTTTGATGATCAAAGTTTTCAAGAAATAAATCTGGAATTACCTGCCCTGACATTAAATAGTACAGTTGAAGTATCCAATTTAAATGATAGCTATATTGTATTTGCAAAGGATTCTGAAACACATCAGGTCTTTAGAATCATGAAGGATTCTTATGATGTTATCGTTAATGAGGATTTAAATGCATTCAATGTATTTGAAGATAAGGTGAATTATTATGTCAATGAGGGCTATTTAATCACTTTAGATGATGAAAAATTAATTATTTCAAGTGATGCCTATGAAGGGTATATGTTCATTGATCATAATAATTTTAGTGTTTTACCAACGATGAATATGAACCACTTGGCGCTTTGGGAAAAAAATCAAAAGGCCATACACATTTTATCAACCAAATAAATTGTAGCCATACAATTCTCTTTAATTGTATGGTTTTTTATTACATCTTCCTAATTTGTTTTACAAAATCTTATAGCCTTGATATGCTTTTCCCAAAGTGAATTTCGAGGAGGAAGTATGAAAACAAAAAGAATAGTTTTTACAGGTATATTCGCAGCATTAGTATTTATTACAACTTGGATGATTAAATTCCCAATATCTTTTGGATGGGGTTATATGCATTTCGGTGATTTGGCAGTAATGTTATCAGGTATGTTGTTAGGACCTGTATATGGTGCAGTTGCTGCAGCATTTGGCTCAGCTTTAGCAGATTATGCTAGTGGTTATGCAATTTACATGTTAGGCACTTTTGTTGTAAAAGGTCTTTTGGCATTTGGTGTTGGTATTGCTTATAAATCACTTAAAGGTGATAAGCGATCTATGAATAAAACACTTCGTACAATTTATCATGCTGTGATTGCAAGTATTGTTGTGGTTGGAGGTTACTTCTTAGTAGATTTGATCTTAGGCTCATTTGTGATTGAAGACTTAGGAGGAGATACAGCCCTTGCTTATGCTGCATTTGGTGTAATTCCAAACTTCATTCAAGTTGGCTTTGGTATCGCTGCATCCTTAGTATTTTATGTGCCTATTTCCGGTCCATTTGAAAATATTTACGACAAAGAAAATTAGAAATCACCTACGGGTGATTTTTTTCTTTTGAGTCCATGGAAATAATGTTAAAATATAAAAGCAGAAGGAGTGTTCTATGAAGAAAATATTATTAATTATTTTAACTTTGCTTTTTATGTTTCCTAACTTGTCCTTTGCCGATGAGTATGAGTTGGAAAGAACCATGGAAAAAGGTGAGGTCATTGCAATTGAAGAAGAGGATGCAGAACAAAGTTTTATTTCTAAAGTCCAATTGGTCACAGTAGAGATTTTAACCGGTGAGCATAAAGGTGAAACTGTATTAATAGAGAATTATCTTTCTGATTCATATGTAATGGACATTGAAGTCGAGTTACATCAGAAAGTTTTACTATCAGTAGAAACTTATCAAGATGGTACTGTAGAGTACTACATTGCAAGTGAGGTAAGAGACACCTATATTTATTGGCTTTTAATAGCTTTTGCCTTTGCTCTTTTAATGGTTGGTAGATTACAAGGCTTAAAAACAATTTTTACTTTATTTGTAACGGTTTTCTTTATTTTTATGGTTGAATTACCATTACTGTTAAGAGGTTATAATGCAGTCCTTGTGACTGTTGTTGTTGCAATATTTATTACTGTTATAACGGTATCTGTTATTTCTGGTCTAACAAAAAAATCCTTTGCAGCTATTGTAGGGACTACTCTTGGTGTTATGATTGCAGGTGGGTTATCAATTTTTATAAGTCATCAAGTTAAATTGACAGGTATGACTTCTGATGAAGCGATTATGCTACTCAACGTGCAAGGTGTTACTTTTAATTTTCAGCATTTATTATTTTCAGCAATTTTATTAGGTGCTTTAGGAGCAATCATGGACGTTGCAATGTCAATTGCTTCTTCCATCGATGAACTTCATAATGTCAATGCATCATTGTCCATGAAAAGTCTTTTTAAATCCGGTATGCGTGTCGGTCGTGATATTATGGGAACAATGTCTAATACCTTAATCTTAGCTTATACAGGGAGTATGTTGCCATTGTTGCTTTTATTTATGGCAAACAATGATTCTCTGATTAGAATGATTAATTTAGATGTCATAGCTACTGAGGTCATTCGTTCAATTGCAGGCAGCATCGGATTGGTATTAACAATACCAATAACAGCAGTTATTTCGGTCGCATTAATTAAAGATTATCGTTTTCATGTAGGTAAAAGTAAGGCATAGCCTTACTTTTTTGTTAAGACTTGTTTTATAATAACAATACCTTTTAGAACCCTTGAATGCTTACAATAGTTGTTCAGATTTTTAAGGACGTATATTAAATTGAATTGACAATTGGTAAATTATGGAATAAATTGTTAACAGGAGGATATATGTCTAGACCTTTACTTGTTATCTTTTTTTTCCTAGTATTAATTACAATCCTGTTAATCAATCAAAACTACTGGATGGCAATAGCGATTATAATGTTTCTGATGCTTACCATAAAAGGTCAACAAAAATATGTTTTTTTAGTTATTTTACTCATCTTAGTTATGAGTTTTTTTATAAGGAAAAGCATATTTGAACAAGTTTTGAATCCTGGAAATTATCAAGGCGAATTACATGCATATAAGTCTAATTATTATATGACTTTCAATCAGAAGAAAGTTTTTATTAGAAATGATACAGATAGACGTTTGCCAGCAGGTAAATATAAGGTTTCGTGGGATAAAACATCTTACGAACATAGAAATCCCAATACATTTTCTTATAGGGATTATTTGAATAGTTTAGGTTTTATTCAAAATTTAAATCTGTCTGAAATAAAGTTAATACCCATAGAAGTTAAATATACTTTATTTCAAAAACTATATATTCATATAGAAAATGAAATAAAAAGTACTTATTCAGATGATTATTCAGGTTATATTAAAGGCTTGTTTTTAGGAGACACTTCAAAAATCGATTCTGATATGAAAAAAATATTTCAAGAAAACGGTGTAAGTCATGTTTTTGCCATATCCGGGTTACATATT
The DNA here is from genome assembly GCA_016937975.1 of Clostridia bacterium. GTDB lineage: Bacteria > Bacillota > Clostridia > Peptostreptococcales > Acidaminobacteraceae > JABXKX01. Next base: position 11,987 of record JAFGVN010000098.1, on the reverse strand, counting down.
GGGGCGTTTATTGGCGCGCTACTTTTGATATTAAAAAAATTTGAATACAAACAGGTCATGACTTATATCATTATTACATTTTACGTTATTCTTGTTGGTGTACCCTATTCGGCATTGAGAGCATTAATGATGTTTTTATGTGTTGATCTTGCTTTGAAAGTTAACAGACCTTATGATTTGCTTTCGAGTTTAAGTGGTGTTGGTATTGTGGTAATGCTCATAAATCCCTATGCAATTTTACATACAGGATTTCAATTTTCCTTTATAGCATTATTATGCATAGGTACTTTATTGCCATATTTAAAACAGCTTAAATCTGAGATTTGGCTTCCTTTAGGTATACAACTTATGTTATTGCCCCTTGTGATTTATCATCAGAACACCTTCCACATTTTGAGCTTTGTGATTAACTTAATCACAGTACCTTTAATCACAGTTGTGTTTTATATGATGTTTATACCAATATTGTTTCCTTTACCTTTTATGAGCACTTTGGTTGAATTGATCATAGGATTTGTCGAGAAGTTCAATTATTTTATGCATCAAAATATTTTCTTGAAAACGGTGTGTTCTCCATCACTGTATCAAATTGTATTTTTCTACTTTATTATAATATGCTGGTTTGAAATTAAAAATAAAATGAAAATTCTAGGTATAGTCATACTTTTTGCATCAATGGTGGTCATTTATAAGTGGTATGCAATTGAAATCTACTTTCTTGATGTGAATCAAGGCGATGCTATACTTATAGAACATAGATTCAAAAATATGATGATTGATACAGGCCCAGAGTATCCCCTCATAGAAGATATTCTAAAAAAGAATGGTATTAGCAAGCTAGATTATATTTTTATTTCTCACGAGCATTCAGACCATGTGGGTGGGTTAACATTTCTAGAACCTTTTATAAATGACACTCTTTTTTTGGGTCAATTTCCTAACGCGTATTTAAAATTAATACATGGTCAAGAAATGAAAACAATAGAGGATATAGGAGAACTCGAAATAAAACCTATATTTTATGATGATGTTGGAATAGGGAATAATGCATCCCTTGTTTTATTGCTAGAAGCCTATGAGAGGAAACTCCTATTTACAGGTGATATAGAAGAAGAAGTGGAGAAGCAATTAAACAACTTACACCAAATAGATGTTTTAAAAATTCCTCATCACGGATCGGATTCTTCATCAACTCAAAACTTTATTGACATGCTTAATCCTAGAATTGGTGTGATATGTGTAAACAAAAATTATTATGGACACCCCGATTCTGATGTAATACGACGCTATCAACGATTAGGAACAAAACTTTATTTAACTCAAGATGGCTGCGTTAAAATTACGATTTTACCATTTTCTCTGATGTTTGTTAAAACCTATTAAACATTCACAACTCAATGAATTTATAGTATCATTAGTAGTGCAGAAAGTGAAAGGTGAAGTATGGGATTTGAAGTATTCGATCAGGATATAAAAATGGGTTTAAGACCAGTTTATTTATTTCATGGTCAAGAACAATATTTAATAGAGCAGTATTTGCAAAAAATGGTTGAGAAATATATACCTGAAAGTTCAAGGGATTTTAATTATATGGTATATGATGGTGAAAAAGTCACGGTGGATGAGTTGATTGATACCTGTGAAACGGTTCCTTTTTTCAGTGATTTGAAAATCGTCGTCGTAAAAAATGCACCATATTTCAAGAGTAAAAAGAATATGTTAACAGATGCAACAGAAAATCGATTATTGGAGTATTTTGCAAGTCCTTCTGATGCAACAAAGTTAATCTTCATTTCTAACACAGCCATAGATAAAAGAAAAAAAATTACAAAATCCATTGATGATGTAGGCAGGGTAATTGAGTTTGATAAGTTGTCACCCAACATTTATCAAAGATGGGTTCATAAAAAAATAAAATTGGCGGGATGTGATATTGAACATCAGGTTCTCAATTATTTGATTGATAGAACATCCTATTTGGATAAGAACAGTTCAAAAGGTCTACTTGATGTAGATAATGATATAAAAATGGTCTGTTCCTCTTTGCAAGGCAGAACTTTTGTAGAAATTGCAGATATAGATGCCTTTATAAAAAAACCTTTAGAAGCAAATATCTTTATGATGGTTGAAGCCATTGGGGAAAAAAAAGCTGCTACAGGCATATTGCTTATGCATGAACTGATTCAACATGGAGAAGCGGTTCAGATGATTTTCACAATGATTTCACGTCAATTTAGACTTTTAAAGAAAGTGAAAATGTTGGTTGCGGATGGTTATGATCAAAATAGCATTGCTAAAATTTTGGGACAGCATCCTTATGCAATAAAGAAAATTATGCAGCAGATTCATCTGTTTTCAAGTGAAGCCTTGACTGATATTCTAGAGAAATGTTCAAATATTGATTATCAAATGAAAAGTACCAGTATTGATACGGTATTGGCCATTGAAACTTTGCTGGTTGAATTAAGCTTTGTTAGCAAGTAATTGACGATACAACCTATTATATCAAAGCACTAAAAAAGGATGCGTAGGCATCCTTTTTTTTACATAAACTCTGTATTTTCAATAACTGTCGATATAAATTTCCACTCACCATCAATTTTCTTTAAGGTATGTACTGCGGTTGTAATATTCGGTTGGAATGCTTCATCATTATTGTTAACCGTTTTTTGTACAACGCGTACCTGAGCTTCATCTTCTGTGATTTCGAGAACTTCCATTTCTTCAATGGTAACTTCTAGATCATACATAGAAAAAATCATATCCATTTGTTGTTTTGTTGCATCAAAAAGTTCGCTTTCAAGTGAAATACTCTTCATATAGGCATCAGTATCTTCATTATTCATAGCACTTAAGTTGTCTTTAACAACTTGCATTACTTCTTCTTCCGGTGTTAACTTCTCATTTTTATCACCACATGCAATTAAAGTAAAACATAAGGTTAAAACCAATAAAATTATTACAATCTTCTTCATCATTACCTCCCTTAATCTTTCACCAAATAAAAAAAGCGTACCCTTGTACGCTTGTTTACGTTAACAAAATTAAACACGGTTTGGGGAATATGACGGTTTACGCGTTTAATTTTTTTGCTAATCTAGAAACTTTTCTAGCTGCTGCATTTTTGTGAATTACGTTTTTAGCAGCTGCTTTATCGATCGCTTTTTCAGCAATTTTCAATCTTTCGATTGCTAATTCTTTGTCACCAGCTTCGATAGCTTCCATAAATTTCTTTTCTGCAGTCTTAACGATAGACTTTCTTACTCTGTTGTTAGCAGTTTTCTTAGCAATAACTTTTGCTCTTTTCTTTGCAGATTTAATGTTTGCCACTGTGTGTCACCCCCTCTTTTCGTGATTAACAAAAGTATAATATCATTTTTTAACACTTATTGCAAGCTTTATAATTGATTTTTTTCAGGATTTATATTATTATTGATAGGTACAAAATGAAAGGATCTTCAATCATGGATGTGATTGAGTTTTTTTCTTTATGCATCAAAAATAATTAATTTTACAATATAAAAATGAAAAATCAATTCGTTTCATTAAATAGATTAAAATTAAAATGTTGATAAGTCAACACTAATGGTGTTTTAAATTTTATTTAGGGCATGACAACAATCGGGAGGAAACAATGTCACTTGAACGACAAAGCAAAATACGAAATTTCTGTATCATTGCTCATATAGATCATGGTAAGTCAACCTTAGCAGATCGTTTGATTCAAAACACAGGTACTTTAACTCAGAGAGAAATGAAAGAACAAGTACTCGATACAATGGAATTAGAGCGCGAAAGAGGCATCACAATCAAACTTCAAACAACTCGTTTGATATACAATGCAAAAGATGGTGAAACCTATACTTTGAATTTAATTGATACACCAGGTCATGTAGACTTTACTTATGAAGTATCTAGAAGTTTAGCAGCTTGTGAAGGCGCAATATTAGTAGTAGACGCAGCACAGGGCGTTGAAGCACAGACTTTGGCAAATGTTTATTTAGCAGATGAGCAAGGCTTGGAACTGTTACCTGTATTGAATAAAATTGACTTGCCAAGTGCAAGACCTGATGAAATAAAAGCAGAGATAGAAGACATTGTAGGCATCGTTGCAGATCATGCTCCTATGATTTCTGCAAAGAATAACATTAATATAGAAGAGGTGTTGGAGCAAATCGTTTCTGAGTTGCCTGCACCAGAAGGTGATGAATCAGCACCTTTAAAGGCTTTGATCTTCGATTCCATTTATGATCAGTACAAAGGTGCAATTGCTTATATTCGTGTGATAGATGGTACCGTTAAAAAAGGTGATACCATTATGATGATGTCTACCGGCAATAAGTTGGAAGTTGTTGAAGTAGGTATTTGTATACCAGGTCAATTACCAGTTAAAGAACTAAAAGCAGGTGATGTTGGTTATTTAACAGCAAGTATCAAAAACGTTAGAGACTGCCAAGTTGGGGATACCATCACCAATGCTTTAAAGCCTACACCTAAACCACTTCCAGGTTACAAAGCTGCGACATCAATGGTTTACTGTGGCGTGTACCCAGCTGAAGGTGAAAGCTTTGAATTGATTCGTGATGCTTTAGAAAAATTAAGACTAAACGATGCAGCTTTATCCTTTGAACCTGAAACTTCATTGGCACTAGGTTATGGTTTTAGATGTGGTTTCTTGGGTCTATTACACATGGAGATTATCCAGCAAAGATTATTCAGAGAATTTGATTTGGATATTATTACGACAGCACCAGGGGTTATTTACAAAGTGACTAAAACAGATGGATCTGTAGAGTTTATTCAAAACCCAGCAAACTTACCTGAACCAACAGAGATCAGAATGATGGAAGAGCCAATTGTTAAAGCAGACATTATTGTTCCAAATGAATATGTAGGTAATGTAATGGAATTGTGTCAAGACCGTAGAGGTACGATGCTTACTATGGATTACATTGATACAAGAAGAGTGATTCTTCATTATGATTTACCATTAAATGAAGTAATCTATGACTTCTTTGATGCTTTGAAATCCAGAACAAAGGGATATGGTTCATTGGATTATGAATTTAAGGAATATCGTCAGTCAAACTTAGTGAAGATGGATATACTTTTAAACAAAGAAATGATTGATGCCTTTTCATTGATTGTCCATGCGACAAAAGCTGAATCAAGAGGGCGACAAATTTGTGAAAAACTTAAGGATGTCATTCCAAGACACATGTTTGCGATTCCCATTCAGGCAGCAATTGGTAATAAAGTTATTGCTAGAGAAACCATTAGTGCCTTACGTAAAGACGTATTGGCAAAATGTTATGGTGGTGACATCTCTCGTAAGAAAAAATTATTAGAGAAGCAAAAAGAAGGTAAGAAGAAAATGCGTTCATTAGGTTCTGTTGATGTACCTCAAGAGGCATTCTTAGCTGTTTTGAAATTCGACGAAAAATAAGCCGCATGAGCGGCTTTTTTAAATAAAGAAAGGAGAATAACATGAACCCAATAAGTTTATATTTACACATCCCGTTTTGTGTAAAGAAATGTGGTTACTGTGATTTTTTGTCCTTTGAGTATCAACCTCATGAAATTGAAAAATATGTTTCATACTTGATTAAAGAAATAAAGCTTTATGGAAATGAAATTCATCGTCCTGTTAGAAGTATTTTCTTCGGAGGTGGAACACCAAGTTTATTGTCTGGACAGATGATGGTAGACATTATGAATCAAATAAAAGGATCTTTTGAAATTCTTCCAGATGCTGAAATATCGATGGAAATGAATCCTGGGACTGTAGACAGAGACACCTTAAAAGCATATCAATCAGCTGGAATTAATAGAATCAGTTTAGGGGTTCAAACCCTGGAAGATAATCTACTAAAGGTTTTAGATCGTATCCATGATGTTCAAGAGGTTAAAGAAAGTGTAAAACTCATTCATGAAGTTGGCATTCGCAATTTCAATTTGGACTTGATGTTTGGTTTACCAGGTCAGACCCTTGAAAATTTAAGTCATACAGTAGCGGAAATGATTCGCTTAGGACCGACTCATATTTCAGCTTACAGTTTAAAGTTTGAGGAAGGCACACCTTTTTTTGAATCGCTAAAAAAAGGTGAATTGACTGAAGTTGAGGATGAAATAGATCGTGAAATGTATCATTATATAGAAACTAAATTATTTGAAGAAGGGTTTTTACAATATGAGATTTCGAATTTTGCTCTTCCTGGCAAAGCTTGCCAACATAACCTTGTCTATTGGGAGAAAGAGGATTATCTTGGAATAGGGTTGGGATCACATGGTTATCATCTAAACAAACGCTACCATAATGCTGAAACCTTTGAGGCGTATTTTGCTTTAATTGATAAAAATATGCTTCCTATCGTTTTTCAAGAGGAAATTGATGGAGACGAGGATATTTTTGAATATATTATTTTAAACTTGAGATTAAACAAAGGTCTTGGTTTAGAAAAATTCTTTATAAAATATGGGTTTCAATTTATAGATCAATATAAAGCTATTGTTGATTCCTTGTTAAAGGAAGGTTTGTTGAAATTGGAAAATGATTATGTGGCTTTAACGAGTAGAGGCAGAGATTTATCCAATCAAGTTTTCATTAACTTTTTATAATTAACTTGCATTCTTATAAAGCTATGTTATGATGATAAAAATGGAGGTAGGTTGTGATTATTGGATTTGGAAAAAGAACTTTTGAAGTTAAAGGTCAAACAAAAAAACAAAAATGTCTAAAATGCTCACATGAACGTCCCTTTAAAGTTGTTGAAGAAAAAACATGGTTTACTTTTTTCTTTATTCCAGTTTTTCCTTTTAAAAAAAGAAAACTGTTGGTATGTTCAGTTTGTGGCGCTGGTTATGAAACCAAAGAACAAGTGACATATGAAAAACTTCCTGATCAAGCAACTATAATGAAAACAAAAGAAAGTGCTTATGAGAAAATAAAAGAGCAATTTGATAAAGGTGAGATTTCAAAAAATGAGTTTATTAGAATGACCAATATTTTAAAAATGGATATGTAAACAGGTTTAGCACTCTAAATAATAGAGTGCTAATTTTTATGTTTTTTTTGAGTGAACCCCTTGACATATAAGTTTTATGGGTGTATATTTTATTTAGAAGTTGAGTTTAGCACTCGGTATGAATGAGTGCTAATAGATAGGAGGTGCTTGATGGTTGATGATAGAAAACTGAAAATATTAAGAGTAATCATCGATGACTTTATTAGAACAGCACAACCTGTTGGTTCAAGGACACTTGCAAAAAAATATGGCTTAGGCATTAGTTCTGCTACAATACGCAATGAGATGGCAGACTTGGAGGAGTTAGGTTTCTTGTTACAACCTCATACTTCTGCAGGACGTGTACCTTCTGAAGAAGGTTATCGATTGTATGTTGATAGTTTGATGCAGGATTATGATTTGGACATAAAACAACAGGATTTGATTAGAAAATTACTTTTACATCGTGTCATTGAAATTGATGATGTTATTCATCAAGCTGCAAAAATTATGGCTGATATGACCGGTTTGGTTAGTTTAATTTCATTGCCTCAGTTTAAAAAAAGTAAATTAGAGAATATGAAATTAATTAAAATATCTGATTCAAAAGTGATGTTAATTTTAGTTTCTAGTTCGGGCATTGTAAAAAATCTAACTTTAGCAATGAGTGATATACAACAACGTGTTCTCGATATGATTTCAGATACTTTACTTTCAAAGCTTCATGGTACGCCAATAGAAGATATAACACCAAAGGCAATTCACAACATCAAACAAGAGCTACCAGAATATGCTGATTTAATTGAATATCTTGTACCATTATTGAGAGACACTTTAAGAGAAATAGATGATGTGGATGTTCAAGTAGAGGGTATCAACAATATATTTAATTATGTGGAATATCAAGAAGTTGCCAAAGTTAAGGATGTTTACGAAAAACTGACAAGTAAAGATTTTTTAAGCAAAGTAATTAATACAAGACCGATGAACTCAGAGGTTTCCATCGGAATTGGTAAAAATAATTCATTGCCAGAGATGCCGGAGTGCAGTATAGTTTCATCATTTTATAACTTTAACGGTAAACAAGCTGGATCTTTATGTTTTATCGGTCCAACGAGGATGGATTATTCATTAACCGTTTCTGTTATGGGATATATAAAAGAAACTCTAGAAGGTATTTTTTCTGGAATATATCTATAGGAGAGGTAATTAAATGTTAGAAAAAGAACTTGATGAAAAAGTGGAAAATCCTGAATCTGAAGTAGCCGAAGATGTGGAAGAAACCACTTCAAATGAAGATTCTGTTGAAGAAAAAGCAGAGGGAAATGAGGCTTCTGATTTGGACACTTTGAAGTCCACTTGTAAAGAACTCAATGATAAGTATGTGAGATTACAGGCAGAATTCCAGAATTTCAAAAAAAGAACTGAAAAAGAGAAAGCGGGCTTGTACAAGTTTGCAAATGAACGTTTATTTGTGGATTTGTTACCATTAATGGACAACATGGAGCGAGCTTTAGAATCTTCTGAAAGCACTTCAGATGGTATTGTAGAAGGACTTAAGATGATTAAAAAAAGCTTGGATGAAATCTTCAAGAAGAATGATGTTGTAGCCATTGAAGCTATTGGTCAGGAATTTGATCCTGAATTGCATCATGCAGTAATGAGTGACGAAAGTGATGATCATGAATCAGAACACGTTATTGAAGAATTTCAAAAGGGTTATAAATTAAACGACAAAGTGATTAGACACTCAATGGTTAAAGTGTCGAAATAAGGAGGCATATAAAATGGCAAAAGTAATTGGTATTGACTTAGGTACAACAAACTCATGTGTTGCAGTATTAGAAGGTGGAGAACCTACAATTATTCCTAACGCAGAAGGTAATAGAACAACACCATCAATCGTAGCATTCACTAAGAACGGTGAAAGACTAGTTGGTGAAACAGCAAAAAGACAAGCAATCACAAACCCAGATAGAACAATTGCTTCTATCAAAAGAGAAATGGGTCATCACTATACAGTAGAAATTGATGGTAGAACGTATTCACCTCAAGAAATTTCAGCAATGGTATTAGGTAAGTTAAAAGCAGATGCAGAAGCTTACTTAGGTGAAAAAGTTACGGAAGCAGTTATTACAGTGCCAGCTTACTTTACAGATGCTCAAAGACAGGCAACTAAGGATGCTGGTAGAATTGCTGGTTTAGAAGTTAAGCGTATTGTAAACGAACCAACTGCTGCATCGTTAGCATATGGTTTAGATAAAACTGAAGAACAACAAAAAATCTTAGTATTTGACCTTGGTGGTGGTACATTCGACGTTTCTGTACTTGAAATTGGTGATGGTGTATTTGAAGTATTGGCGACTAATGGTGATAACCACTTAGGTGGTGATGACTTTGATAAAGTTGTTATGGATTTTATGGCTGAACAATTCCAAAATGAACACGGCATTGACTTAAGAGCTGACAAAATGAGTAAGCAACGTTTGAAAGAAGCTGCTGAAAAAGCTAAAAAAGAACTTTCTTCAACTCAAACTACGAATGTAAACTTACCATTTATTACAGCTTCTGCTGCTGGTCCTTTACATTTAGATATGGATATTACAAGAGCAAAATTCGATCAATTAACTGCAAAATTAGTTGAAAGAACATTAGAACCAACAAGAAAAGCAATTAAAGATGCTGGTATTACAGCTTCAGAATTATCACAAATTATCTTAGTTGGTGGTTCAACTAGAATTCCAGCTGTTCAAGAAGCTGTTAAAAAAATTACTGGTAAAGATGCTCATAAAGGGATCAACCCAGATGAGTGTGTTGCAGTTGGTGCATCAATTCAAGCTGGTGTATTATCAGGTGAAGTAAAAGACTTATTATTACTTGACGTAACTCCATTATCATTAGGTATTGAAACTTTAGGTGGCGTATTTACAAGATTAATTGAGAGAAATACAACGATTCCAACAAAGAAAAGCCAAGTCTTTTCTACAGCTGCTGATAATCAACCTGCAGTAGATGTACATGTATTACAAGGTGAGCGTCAAATGGCAGCGGACAATACAACATTAGGTCGTTTCCAATTAGATGGCATTCCTCCTGCAAGAAGAGGCATTCCACAAATCGAAGTTACATTTGATATTGATGCTAATGGTATTGTTCATGTATCTGCTAAAGATTTAGGCACAAGCAAAGAACAACACATTACAATTACTGCTTCTACAAACTTATCAGATGCAGAAATTGAAGCAAAAGTTCAAGAAGCAGAGAAATTTGCTGAAGCAGACAAGAAGAAAAAAGAATTAATCGAAGCTAAGAACCAAGGTGACTCATTAGTTTATGAAATTGAAAAAACATTAGATGAGCAAAAAGATAAAATTAGTGAAGAAGAAAAGGCAGCTGTAACACCTACAGTAGATAGATTAAAAGAAGCATTGAAAACTGAAGATTTAGAAGCGATTAAAGCTGCTACTGAAGAAGTTTCGAAAGCTTTTCAACCAATAGCACAAAAAATGTATGCTGATGCTCAATCAGCTCAATCAGCTCAAGGTACAGCTGATGAAGCCCAAGGCGAAGAAGTTGTTGACGCAGATTACGAAGTAGTAGACGAAGACTAATATCAATACAAAAACACACAGGTGTCTTATTGACACCTTGTAGTGTTTGTAAAGACAGAGAAAGGCGGATATTACAGTGAGTGATAAGCGTGATTACTATGAAGTCCTTGGTGTAGAACGTAATGTTTCTGAACAGGACTTGAAAAAAGCTTACAGAAAAAAAGCGATGAAATATCATCCCGATAGAAACACAGATGATAAAGATGCTGAAAATAAATTTAAAGAAGTTAACGAAGCCTATGAAGTATTAAGTGATCCTGAAAAGAGAAGCTTATACGATCAGTTTGGTCATGCTGGTGTAAACCAAAATGCTGGTGGATCAGGCTTTGGTGGCTTTGGTGGTGGTTTTGAAGGCTTTGGTGGCTTTGAAGACATCTTTAGTGATTTCTTTGGTGGTGGTTTTGGATCCAATAGAAGATCAAATGGACCAAGAAAAGGTGGCGATGTTCGTGTAGACATCACAATTGAATTCGAAGAAGCTGCTTTTGGTGTAAAAAAAGACATTGAATTTTTAAGAACTGAAGATTGTCATACGTGTCATGGTGAAGGTGCTGAGCCTGGCACAAGTACTTCTACATGTCCTGATTGTAATGGTCAAGGTCAGGTTAGATATGCTCAAAGAAGCTTGTTTGGTGAAACCATTCAAGTGAAAGAGTGTTCAAGATGTCAAGGCAAAGGTAAAATATATGATACGCCATGTCATACTTGTAAAGGTCTTGGTAAAATTAGAAAGAAAAAGAAAATGACCATTGAAATACCTGCTGGTGTAGACAGTGGGTCAGTATTGTCACTTCGTGGTGAAGGTCAAATGGGCAGTAAAGGTGGACCAAGAGGTGATGTAAAGGTTGTTATTCGCGTTAATGATCATAAAGACTTTGTTCGTGATGGCAATCATGTACTATATGAACTTCATATTACTTTTGCCCAAGCCGTTTTAGGCGCTGAAGTGATTGTTCCTAGTTTAGATGGCAAGCTTAAGTTTAAAATTGAGCCTGGTACACAATCTGGTACAATGACAAGATTAAAAGGTAAGGGTATTCCTGTTTTAAATGGTTATGGTCGTGGTGATCAATATGTAAAAATAATTGTGGATGTACCAACAAAAACCAATGATGAACAAAAGCAAAAATTAATGGAATATGCCTCAGCAATGGGTGAAAAAACGGAGTTTACAACAAAATCAAAAGGGTTTTTTAACAAGGTTAAAGAAGCTCTATCATAAGGAATATTTGAGAACATACAATGGTAGTCGTTGTGTGTTCTTTTTTTTACCCATATGGTATAATAACTTAAGTTTTGCAGTAAAACACATAAAAAACACCCTTGAAACATTGTGATATCAATGCTTTCAAGGGTTTCTTTTTTTACGTTT
>JAFGVN010000097.1 GCA_016937975.1 Clostridia bacterium | reverse complement strand
TTTCACGATAAAAAAAGAATGAGTTTTACCTCATCCTTTATAGCCTATAAATTCTAATATATCTTTAGTTAATTGATCAGGAACATCGACTAACGGAGAGTGTCCGCAATCTTCATAAACAACCAGTTTTGATTGTTCTTCTAATGCCTTCACATTATCCTTAATCATGTATTCTGGAACTGTTACATCCTTTGTTCCCCATGTATGTAATACAGGTGCTTTAACCTTTGAAATATTGTTTGTACCAGCATTGTATAAATTGTGTTGATCTGACATATTTAAATTAGCTAAAGCCCAATCTGCATCTGGTAAATTTCTTTGTTTTAATGATTCATTAATCCAAAGCTTGTTATCTTCAGCAGATGGTTTATTGACTGTATAAATAGTCAAATCAAAGATGTAACTTACGAAATCAAAGTTGTTATTTTTTTGTGCATTAAGTAGTGGTAAAACTTGAACAGGATCAGTTGCCATTTCATCAGCTGATTGATAGACTTCACCAACAAGTGGTTTTCCATCTGCTCCCTTTTTAAATACTGGATAACCTTTATGAGTTGTTGAATTGATAAGGACTAGAGATTTAACAACTTCAGGATGATGTGCTGCAAGTTCTAAAGCAACACCACCACCAAGTGACCATCCAACAACATCATAAGTCTCAATTTCTTTTGCTTGCATAAATAAATACAAATCTTCAGCAAAATCATTTAAACTACTGATACGTCTATAATATGTTGAATCTCCATAGCCTCTTAAATCAGGAGCAATCACTTTGATGTTATTCGGTAATCTTTCCAAAAGTGGTGTGAAATGAAGTGACGAAGAAAAGTTTCCATGTATGAGTAACAATACTTGATCACCTTGTCCTTGTTCAACATAATGATAGACTTCACCATTTTTTAACACAATACTTCTTTTATCCATTTAAGAACCCTCCTATATATTGTACTTAGAATGTTTAGCGTTTATAAATCCTAACACAAGTGAAACAAATACCATAGGTCTTTCATACATCGATGCATGTCCAACGCCTGGCAAGATTACAAGGTCAGAATTTTTAATCATCGTGTGTAACACTTTTTGATTTTGAATCGGTGTTAAATAATCTTCATCAGCAGCAACTATCAATGTTGGTGCATCGATAACATGAAGCTTATCTCTCACATCAAAATGTTCAGCACTATTGGTTAATCTTTCCATAGCATCTAGAAAATCAGGATTAGAGATAACTGGTAATAATATTTGTTCTCTTTTTTTCATCCACTCTAATTTACTCTCATAAAAACTTGGAGAATAAATTGCGGGAATGGTTGCTTGATAATAGGTTTGACCATTTCTAGTTCTACCAATGGAATTCCATTTATATCCAATTTCTTGAAGCCATGGTGAGGTGTAAGGTGTTGTGTTAAATAAAACGAGTCTATCGACTAAATTTGGGTGTTTTACTGCAAACTCTAATGCGACTTCACCACCGTATGAAATCCCAACGATACTTATTTTTTCTAACTTCAATTCTTTTAATAAAGATTCAATAACTTGGACTTGAATGTCTTGGGTATAAACACTGGAAACTAATTTGTCAGATTGACCTTGATCGATAAAATCTAGACGAATGACCATATTATTTTCTACAAATGATTCCATAAATGGTTCCCAACTTTTTGTAGACATCATGATGCCATTTAAGATCAAGAATGGTTTTCCTGTACCTTGAACATCGTAATATATATTACGTCCTTTATAATTTAATGTACTCATATTAATTACCTGAAATGTATTGAAGTCTAATCGCTTCTTTTCTTAATTCATCTCTAAATTTTGGATGAGCAATACTAATAAGTAATTCGACACGTTCAGATATTGATGTACCTCGTAAAGATACACAACCATATTCAGTAACAACATAATCCACATCATTTCTTGATAACGTGACTGCAGCACCTGGTTTTAAGAATGGTACAATCTTAGAGATCTCTTCTCTTTCGCCAGTTTCAGGATTTTTTACATTAGCTGTTGAATATAATGTGATAAAGCTCATTCCACCTTTTGAGTTTTGAGCTCCAATAGCGGTATCAGCTTGTCCACCAGTACCACTAAATTGACGGTGTCCAATCGATTCTGATGCGCATTGACCTGTTAAGTCAACCTCGATGGTTGTATTGATAGAAACTTGATTATCATTTAAACCAATGATTGCAGGATCATTGACATAATTTCCATTTAAGATTTGCACACTAGGATTGTCATCGATAAAGTCATAGAGTTCTTTTGTACCTAAGGCAAAACAACATACGTGTTTATGTTTATGTGTATTTTTCTTCGATCCGTTAGCTGCACCAGCTTTTACGAGGTGCATTAAGCCTGTTGTAAACATTTCAGTATGAATACCTAAATCTTTTTTATCTAATAATGCATGAGCAACTGCATTGGGAATACCACCAATACCAAGTTGAAGCGTTGATCCATCTTTAATCTTTTCAGCGATGAAATTTCCTATTTTAATATCCTTTTCATTTGGAACTGCATCAGGAAGTGTTGGTGCTTCATAATCTACTTCTACGATGTAATCAATTTTTGATTCATGAATTTCAACATCTCCAAATGTTCTTGGGAAATTAGGGTTTACTTCTAAAATAACGATATCCGCTAGTTCGATTGCTTCTTGTTCATAAACATTGGATAACGATAACGATAAGAACCCATGCTTATCAGGTGGGGTTGCTGTACCAACAAAAATGTTAGGTTTTGTATGTTCAAAACGTTTACGGCCAGCTAAATGTAGATGATTAGGAATATAACTTATATTTCCGTTTTCATGTACTTTTCTTAGGGAACCTCCATAAAACCAACTGTCAGTTGAAAATGATGATTTATAATTTGGATTTATAAAAAATTCGCCATTTTCAAATGGTAAACAATTTGTTACTTTGACCCCTTTAACTTGATCTGCTATTTCATGTAGTTCTTGAATAAATAATTTCGGTTCAGCTCCAGCCATACCTAAAACAATGTTGTCATTGCTTTTAACAAGTTTAATGGCTTCTTTTACGGTGATTTTTTTAGGTGTTCTCATCTTATGCCTTCTTTCTTTATATTTAGATGAGGGGAGAGTATATACCCTCCCCTGACTAAATGATACTATTTTTTTATTTAGCTCTTACTTGATCAATATCTTCAAGATCTCTGATCTTAGAGAAAGTTAATTGTGGAGCATATACTAAACGAGTTAATGCTAAAGTAGATAAACCAGTTCTGTTACCATCTGACCAGTCAATTGATCCAGCTAATGGTAAATCAATAGGTGCTGATTCAGCAGCTTCAATAAATGATTCCCAAGTTACTGTATCTAAATCTACTCTTTCAAGAATTGTAACAAATGTATGAGCAGCTACATAACCAGCCATTGCATATGGGTTAGCCCATAATGCTTTAGCAGCTGTATCACCATCAGTTAAATCTGATGAGTTCATATCATTAACAAATTCTGTCCAGTATTCTTCAGAAAAACCAGCTAGGTAAGCAAAATCAAGTTCCCAACCAGCAAGTGTTCCATCTCCACCGATATCATCAGCAGTAGGACCTGCAGCTGTAGCATCAGAAATGTCAACCCATGCGTTAGCATAAACTTCGTAAGGAAGTGGTGTTGTAGCATCAACCATAGCTGGGCTGAATACTGCAGCACTGTTTACATAACTTGTAAATACAGGAACTGTACTTTCTTGTGTTCTTAAAGCTGTTGCCATTGCTGTAGCAGGAGCTTGGTTTGAAGAAAGTAAAATCACACTAGGATTTTGAGCTAATGCAACTGTAGCAACTGCTGAAGCTGTTGTTGCACTAAATGGTAAATAAGTAACGCGTGCAGCGATATCTTGTGATGTAACTTCATCAGTGATACCAACTTTAATTGATTGTCCAGCATCATCATCTGAATAAAGAACTACAATTTTATCATCAGCGCCTAATTTAGCATCTTTGTTAGCACCAAATAAACTTTCATTAAGTGCTCTAGCAACCATCATTCTACCTTCTGTACGGTAAATTGGTTGAACTGATAAGATGTTGTTACCAGGAACATCTTCGAAGAATAATGAGTTAACACCAGTTACACCATAAACCATTGGTACACCTGATTCTAATAAGTAGTCCATTGTTGCGTTAACTGTATTAGTTCCAAAGTGACCAACAAGTGCAAATACGTTATCTTCTTCTACTAATTTTTTAGTATAAGCTAAACCTTGTTCTCCATCAAATCCATCATCATAATGAACGAATTTAATATCTCTACCTTCATGTGTAGCATTGTATTCATCAAATACAACTTGCATTGCAAGGTTAAATGGTACCCCTACACCAGC
>JAFGVN010000096.1 GCA_016937975.1 Clostridia bacterium | reverse complement strand
TATTTATTATCGAGGGTCTATTTAGGTTGTAAAAAATGACATTTAAAAATAAATAGGAAATCATAGGGTGTTCAGCGGACTATGAGTTATAAAATAAAAACAGCTAGAATAAAATTCTAGCTGTAATTCTTTCCATAATAAATTTCTTGCATTTCACGTTTAAGTTTCTTTTCAATTTCTAAACGCTCTTCTTCAGAAAATTCTAATTTGCCTTTAGAGAATAAATAGTTGTCTAAATCAAAGTTTTTCAATAACATTTTCGTATGGAAAATATTCTCTTGGTAAACATTGATATCAACAGAACTATAATCATCTAAAATTTCTTGTGATATATAATCTTGAATTGATGTAATTCTGTGATCAATAAATACTTTTTCACCATTTTCATCACGAGTAAAACCTCTTACACGATAATCAAGGTTTATGATGTCTGAATCAAATGAACGGATTAAGTAATTCAATGCCTTCAATGGTGAGATCATTCCACATGTCGATACATCAATATCAACTCTGAAAGTTGAAATACCCTCAACTGGGTGACTTTCAGGATATGTATGTACAGTAATGTGGCTCTTGTCCAAATGGGCAACAACTGATTCCTTCAAGGGTAATTCACCTCTATTGCATGATGGATCAATTTCATCATCACTTAGCGGCGCTTCGGAAATCAGAACGGTAACACTTGCACCTTGAGGATCATAATCTTGTTTTGCAATATTTAGCACACAAGCACCAATCATTTCTGTCACATTACATAGAATATCTGTCAAACGCTCTGAATCTAGTTGTTCATCGATGTACTCGATATAGGCCTTTTGATCTTCTTTTGTTTTTGTGTAAGAAATATCGTAAATATTGAAACTCAAAGTCTTAGTTAGGTTATTAAAACCATATAATTTTAATTTGTCGCTCAATCTTTGTTACTCCCTTCAGTTTTATATTTTTCAACTCATTATCTGATGTTTGATAGTAAAAGTCAAGTTATTTTATTTCGTCAAGATATTGGTTCAGGTCGTTAATAATGTTCTCAAGGTTATCTGCATTATCTCTTTGATTTTCAAGAAGCTGATTTAACTGGTTGATCAGTTCCTTAAGTTCTGGCGAAAGAGTTTCGTCATCAATAATGATTTGTGGTGTATCTAATCCGAACACTTCTTTAAGACCTTGTTCTAGGGTTTGTGTCATGACAATTTTCTCCTGATAGGCTACAATAACACGTTTCATCTCTGGCAAGCTATTAGGATTATCTGCTTGTAAGTAAATGGGTTCCACATATAAAATGGAGTTCTCAATTGGTACAACGATGAGATTGCCTCTCAGTACCTTTGAACCTTCTTGACCCCATAATGTAAATTGTGGTGAAATCACAGAATCCTGATCAATTCTAGATTCAATCATCATAGGTCCTTGAATGGTCTTGTCTTTTGGGAACTTATAAATGTATAACTTTCCATAATTCTCACCATCGTTTCTTGCGACTAATAGGGACGTCATATTGGCTTTTTCCTTTGGTGTATAAGGTACAATTAAAGCAAACTCCTCAGCAGGACCCTTTGGTAATTTAAACATAACATAACTGGAATTGATCTGCTGTGAATCGCCCATATATTTTTCGTTGGCAATATCCCATATATCTTCACCATTATAAAAGACCTCTGGATTATCTACGTGATAGGCACGATAGACTTGAGTTTGCATGTCAAAGTAATCTTGTGGATATCGAATATGATTAATTAAGCCCTCTGGAAACTCTTCTTGACCTAAGAACAAATCACTGAATATCTCATCATAAGCTATTAAAATGGGATCTTCTTCATCAAATCGATAAAACTTGGTTGTACCTTCATAGGCATCAACAACAACCTTTACAGAGTTTCTGATGTAGTTTATAGGTTTATTGTTGTATTCAAACATTTGTGAGTAAGGATAAAATGAACTTGTAGTATAAGCATCGATTATCCAATACAGGTGGTTGTCATTTTGATTCCATACCAAGTATGGATTGCTGTCGAAAGTTAAAAATGGAGCAATCCTTTCAACACGATCGATGATGTTTCTGTATAAAATTATTCTGCTGTCATCGTTAATAACAGATGAAACCAGTAATTTCATGCTACTTTCTCTAATGGCAAACATGAGGCGATTTAGACTTGTAAGTTCTATACCAGCAGAGCCTTCGTAACGTGTTGTTTGATTGTCAGATCCGCTAGGATAATCAAATTCATTTTCATCGGTATTGATAACAATATAGTTGTTGGTTAATTCTCCAAAGTAAATTTCAGGACGGTCAATGACAATATTGTAATCGCTAATCGGTGGAATATTTTGTACCATGAGCTCAGGTTGTCCTTCATTGGTCACTGCATTAACAGGGGACATGACAATACCATAGCCATGGGTGTATTTTAAATGTTGATTCAACCAAGTTTGTGCCTGATCACTTAGATTTTCTTGATTCATTTCACGAGCAGAGATAAAGACTTGTCTATAATCTCCATCAATGGTGTAACGATCTAAATCTATGTCGTTAAAAGTATAATATAATCGAATGCCTTGAATTTGATTGTAGGTTTGTTGTAAAGGTCGTGCATCGTTGATTCTAATATTATTAATGGTCGTCTCATTGTTTTGTATATCTTCCCAAGTTAGGCTTTGATCTACTGTGAATATTTCTTCTTCCACATCGGATAAATTAAATGCCGCCTGAGTATGTTCAATGTTATATTTTAAATACTCTGATTCTTTATTGATCTCATCTGGCTCAACAACTAGTTGTTGAACGCCACTTGCGATGAGAGCTCCTATGATGCCAATTCCAATAAGTGATGCTGGTACTGTAATAATTAACTTCATATTTCGTTTAAAAATAGCGTATACAGCCAAGAAGGACAATAAGAAGGAAATCACACATAGCACACGGTAGAGTTGTAAGGTAACGTGAATATCGGTATAACTAGCACCATATGCCACACCACGGGTTGAATACATCAGTTCATAACTCTTTAAAAAGAACTGAAAACTCATCAGTAAAAGGACAATCATACTGAGTACGCCTACTTTTCTTGTGATGTTATGAATAACTTCGGAATCCAAAAAAGATCTTATCTTTTGCTGTGGATTGATAAACTGTACATCTTGTAAAATAACATCGCTAGATTGTCTGAGGGACATCAAAATAAATAAGAAGCCAACGGTAAAAATGACAAGAAGTATAGTAAGTATAATTAATGTTGAAAGTAAAGCTTCATATAGTGGTAATTTAAAGATATAGAAGCTGATATCTTTATGAAAAATTGGATCTGTCATATGAAAGGATTTTGCTGCAAGAAACATCTTGATATCCAACCAAAAATCCTTTGCAATCATCATACTTAGGAAAAAACCTGTAATTGTTGAGAAGGCAATCATACCTACATGAATGCGTTTATCCGCAACAGCATTATAAAAAATATGTGCAGAATGGTAATATTTCCTTTTAATTCTAAGCAAATAGAAGTATAACCCTATTGCAATGAGAATAAACAATGGGATCCCAATAATCATTTCTGATTTTAGTTTCACTAAGAATGTATGAATATAACCATTCAGTGAGAACCATTGCAAATCTGTAAAAAAATTAGCTAAAGATCTTACACTTGCCAAGAGAACACTGAATGCTAAAAAGATAATAATACCTATAATACTTAGTTTGTTTGCTTTATTTTGATTCATAGAAATCGTTCTCTATCATTTAACTGTTGCTAAGTATAGAAAACGTCCCTCCTTTCCATTCGAATATTAAGAGTATAAGAAATTTAAAGCCTCATGATGGCTTATTACAAAATTACCCATTAAATGGTACAATAAACTCATAGATGAAAAGAGGTTAATAATGTTTGATATAGCTATTATTGGTGCAGGTGTGATTGGGTGTTCAATTGCTAGGGCATTATCAAAATATAATTTGAAAATTTGTCTCATAGAGAAAGAAAGTGATGTATCATTAGGTGCCAGTAAGGCAAATAGTGGTATCGTTCATGGTGGATATGCAGGTAAAGCAGGGACATTAAAAGGTGAACTTTGCATCAAAGGCAATGCAATGTACGATCAATTAGAAAAAGAATTAAATTTTGGCTTTCGTAGGTGTGGTGGTATGATTCTTGGTTTTGATGAGGAAGACAGAAGTACTTTACTGGATCTTATGAAAAATGGAGAAGCTGTTGGACAAGAGGATTTTATTTGGTTAGATCAAGAAGCCTTAAGAAAAAAAGAACCTCATATAAGTGAAAATGCGAAATTCGCACTGTTTATGCCAAGTATTGGAGTGGCGTCGCCCTATGAACTTACCATTGCTCTAGTGGAAAATGCTATAGAAAACGGTGTTACACTTTTCTTAGAACATGAAGTACTCACTATTGAGAAAGATCAACACTTTATTGTTAAAACCAATCAGGGCAATATAGAGAGTAGAAGAGTGATCAATGCTTCAGGATTGAATTCAGGTAAGTTAAATGATTTTTTTGATGGTAGTTTAAAAATCTATCCTAGAAGAGGGCAGTATATACTCTTTGGTAAAGATCAAAGTGAGTTGGTGAATCATGTGATCTTTCAACCCCCGACAGCTTTAGGTAAAGGTGTTTTAGTGACAACAACTTATCATGGTAACTTTATGATCGGGCCTGATGCAGAAGATTTAATGGAGGATATTAAAACAGATACGAGCCTTGAAAGACTTAAGGTTATTATCGAAGATGCAAGAAAATCTATCCCAAATTTTGATATCAGAAGAGCGATTACAACATTTTCTGGCATTCGTGCGATTTCAGAAACTAAAGACTTCTTTATAAAGGAAGTGATTGAGAATTTTATTACGGTAGGTGGCATAGATTCTCCGGGTTTGACATCAGCACCAGCGATTGCTGAGTATGTTGTAAAAATGATTCAGATGAAGGAAAATTTAGTTGAAAAACCTTTTAATCCAAATAGAAAAAGTTACTTCGATTATAGAGAAGGAAATCCTGTTTGTTTATGTGAAGAGGTTTCGGAGGAAGCTATTCGCGCAGCCCTAAAAGGTCCTATTACTATTAACAGTACAGATGCTATAAAAAGAAGAACTAGAGCTGGTATGGGTCTTTGTCAGGGCAGAAGATGTGAAGCCAATGTATCCCGCATCATCTCAAGTTATAATTCTGAAGTAAATGTTTCTAAAAGAACGGAGAGCAATGTTGTAAATCGAGTTCCTATTATGACCATAAGAAATCTTTATGAAAAGAAGGCTTGAAAGATGAGGAGAAAAATATGACAATTGTAAATGAACAAGGTTTAACTGAAAAGGAATTCTTGGAGCAATATGATAGTTCAAAGTATCCTAAGCCTTCTTTGACGGCTGATGTATTGTTGTTTACCATTGATTCCATAAAAAATACCAACTACAAGAAGAATGATAAGAAAGTTTTAAAATTGCTGCTGATTAAAAGGAAGAATCATCCTTTTATTCAACATTGGGCTATCCCCGGTGGTTTTGTAGATATAGATGAACCAATTGATATGGCAGCTTTAAGAGAGTTAAAAGAAGAAACCA
Source organism: Clostridia bacterium (assembly GCA_016937975.1). Taxonomy (GTDB): domain Bacteria; phylum Bacillota; class Clostridia; order Peptostreptococcales; family Acidaminobacteraceae; genus JABXKX01. Next base: position 729 of record JAFGVN010000096.1, on the reverse strand, counting down.
ATGTAGAAGATGTTTATTTGGAGCAACTATATACCTTCGGTCAAGTAAATCGTGACCCTAGAATGCGTGTTGTTTCTACTGCTTATATGGCATTGGTTGATCGAGAAAAGCTCAATCCAAGAGCCGGTGATGATGCTCAGGAAGTGGACTGGTTTGCCATTGAAAGAGAAGTGGTTGTCCCTGAAAAAATGATGGAGTACGATGACTTTATTGAGAAAACCCAAACGGTAAAGCTCAAACTTTTAAATGATGCCATCGATTATGAAATTTCCTGTACATTATTTATTTCAGAAAAACTTTTAGGACGAAATATTAAACGGACTGTTGAAATTATAGATCAGGAGTGTTTAGCTGCTGATCATGGTAAAATCATAGATTATGCAATGAATCGATTGAAAAACAAACTGGAATATACTCAAATTGCTTTTAATTTGGTACCTGAATATTTTACCTTAAGTGAATTGCAACAGGTCTACCAAGTCATCAGTGGGAAAGAAGAAAAACCAGCTGGTTTCAGAAGAAAAATTAAAGATATGGTTATTGAAACAGATCACATGCAAAATTCAAAAGGACATAGACCTGCAAAACTGTTTACTTATAATAAATATTGGCATTTAAAATAGTCTCTAAAAAGAGACTATATTTTTTTTTTGTTTAGGAAATTACATTTCCTAAACAATTAAAGAAAGGGTTGCATCTATTGGGAATACTTGATAAAATTCAACTGTC
>JAFGVN010000095.1 GCA_016937975.1 Clostridia bacterium | reverse complement strand
GCCAACCGATTTTCAGGCACGATTCCAGACCCTAATTCATTGGTCACAAGGTAAATCTCCAAGTTGGTTTTCCGCATGGATTCAACCATTATAAGCATATGGTTTTTAACATCTTCTTCAATCTCATCCACTTGATCCATTGAAACAGTATCCCAGTCAACCTCATGCTCAAACAATGTATTTGACATTAAAACAGTGATGCAATCCAATAACAAGACCTCATGATGATCGTTTATTTCCTCTATAATTTCATGAACTCTAACAGATTTTTCATAGGTTTTCCATTCAGACGGTCTTTGTGCAATATGTTTATTAATTCTATTTTTCATACCTTCATCAAACGCAACAGCTGTTGCTAAATAGGCTGTGTTTTTATTTAATGCTCTAATGGTGTTTTCTGCAAATGTAGACTTGCCACTTCTTGCTCCACCTGTAATTAAAGTAATTTTATTCATAAGCCACCTCAGTCTCTTCTTATTATAGACAAGTGTTCAAGAGAGTACAATAGCCTTGTACATATCTATATTACTTATTTCTATTGAAATTACAAAAGCAAATGCATCATGCATTTGCTTTCATTTACAAATCTTTATAGGAATCATTTTCTTTGACTTCTTTCGCGCGATCAAAGAGTTGTTTAATAATGATGATAATAACACCTGCAACAATAAGCATGATAGCAATACGATAATATAATGGCAATTCAAATTTCACCAACATGTAATATAACCAACTGCCTATTAACATAAACATTCCTGTGAGTATTGATAAAAAGCCAACTCTACCCATTTTCAGCCTCTTTCTCTTTTTTGTATTCATCCTTCGCTAATCGCATTTGTTCTTTCAAGGATTCTGAAAGGAATTTTTCATCATTGATAACTGGACTTCTCAAGCCTAAAGTAAACCAATCCATAGCTTTCTTGTATCTGCCAAATCTTCTGTTTAATTCTCCTAGTAAATAGAGAATGGTTAATTCCTCTTTAGGATCCTCATCCAGATTTTCTGAAGTGTAGGCTTTTTCATAACTTTCTAATGCATGAAGTGCAAAACGATCCTCATGATCAGATTCCATACCATGATAGAACCAACTTAATCTTAAACAGACTTTTGCAATGGTACTCATTTTATAATGGGTAATATTATAGTTTAAAAGGGCCAACTTATGGGCATCAATGGCATCTGTTATGGTTCTTTCGCCACACAGATTTTTATTGTTCCATTTGGCACTTATTTTGTCTTGAATCATCTTTCTAGTTGCTTCATTAATATCTTGAAAATCACTTTCAAATCTTGCATGACCACAATTCGGACAAACATCAACACCATAATAAGTAGGATTAACAGATTCATATTCTGCTCGAAAATCCGTATCTCTTTTTGTGACTTTTATGCTTTTTGCTTTTGCCTTCTTTGTTGTGAAATTCTGTTTACAGACAGGGCATTTAATTGTTTTATCATAAATCGCTGATTCAGTCAAAATTTATCCTTTCTTCTGTTGCCATGCAATAGTGATAATATCACCATCTTTTAAATAATCTGTATAATTTGCTTTATTACTGTTTAAAGTTAATTCCAAAATACCTTGAGGTTTACTGATATCAAAGTCAATATGTTCAAAAATATCAACAAACACCATTTTTCTAGAAACATTTTCAACTGTAACAAGCTTTCCATTCACCATAAAGTGATAATTGTAAGTTGAAATCGGCTCCTCTTTTTTTGCTTCCTGATGTTCAATAACAACCTCAGTAGATTCTAATTCAAAGTCTTCTACAGCTTCAATCAAATGATCGTCATAAAGTTCTTCCATTGTCACTTCATGCTTTTTCAATCTTGTTCTTACAATATCAGAATGCTCAATATATCTTTCAGGATTTGCAACTTCTCCGTTGACATAAACATCAAACTCAGACACATTCAAACCTCTATAATTGAGTAAATCTTTAACTTTAAGAATTTCTTCATATTCAATCACATCGCCATTACTCAGTTCATAATCCAAAGAGACCTCTAAATCATTTACTTTAATGCGATATTTATTGTATAACCTTTCATCATTGAAAACAAAGGACGTCGGTTTCAATAATTCACTTAATTTAATTTTTGCGTCTGTGCCTCGTATACCCGGTTCTACATATATCGAATCTTTATTTTTGAGTTTATGATCTAAACTGGTTAAAGCACCATTGACATAAATTTTTGCTGCTTCTCCATAACCACCTTTAACTTCTCTCAATTTACCATTCAAGGTATAAGCTAATGAAGTACCTCTTTCAGGCAATAATGCTCTTGCTTGATAACCAACGAGTATTAAAGCGTCTGAAACACTCAGCTGTTTCGAATTAAACAATCGAATCGACTTTTCATTCACCATGATTTGTAGGAAGTCATTTTCTTTTTCTTTAAGTGCTGTAACACCAATTCCTAAAGGTGTAATGAATTCAGGTCCTCTCAAAGGTGCTTTTATAAACTTAACATTTTCAAGAGTCTCAACAGGTTTAATCACAACCCGTTCCTTCGGTAAATCTAATTCAGCTGCCAAAATCTCAGTAAATCCAGGCACTTGACAGCCACCACCAATACAGAAAACTGCACTCGGTACTCTTTCATTATGTTCTAATATTTGCTTGGCAATCATTTCAGCAGTTTCAATCATTTGAAACTTAATTTCATCTACAATTTCTGCTGTTGATTTTGTATGAGACATCATCAAAATATCTGTAAAACTTTGAGAATCACTTTTGTTTAGATTAAGTTTCAATGCCTCAGCCTGATTGAAGTTCAGTAAATACTTTTGTGCTATTGCTTCAGTAAATTTATCACCTGCAGAGGCAACCATACCAAAGGAAATAACCGTACCCTCTTTAGTAATGGCAATATCTGATGTTCCCGCACCTACATCTACCAATGCCAAATTTAATAATCTTAAGTTCGGTGGAATGGCAACATTAATAGCAGCGATTGGCTCTAAGGTTAAATTCAAAACCTCCAATCCTGCTCGATCGACCACGGTATATAAACTATCCACTACGATATGTGGTAAAAATGTAGCAATCAATTCAACACCAAGAGTATTTCCTCTATGGTCTCTTGGATTAATATTTAAATTCCCATCAATATAGTAATTGGATACATTATAACCTACACAATAATATTGACTTTCACCAGAACGCTTATCCACTTCTATTTGACTTTGCGCCTTTTGAATACCTTCCATTTCAACATTATTAATAATTTCTTGAGTAATGGTTTGACCAATATCCAACATTCTCTCAACTTTTACTTTAATAGTTTTAAGAGCTCTACCAGCAGCAGCAATAGCAACATTCTTAAAAGAATATCCCGTTCTCTCTTCAAGAATATCTTTAACACTTCTAACCACTTCTGTTACCTTTTGAATATCGTGAATTTGACCATCATACATTGCACGGTCCGGATGATGTTGGATTTCATAATCAATAACTTCATACGCTTGACCATTGTGAATAGATACAACCCCTACTACAGATCTTGTACCAATATCTAAAGAAAATAACGCTTCGTTCATAACCGCCTCCTAAAACTTAGTATACCATAATTAACGCTTTGAGGCATTGCTTTTATAATACTTACAATAGGATTGCAAAGTGCAAGCATCACACTCGGGATTTCTTGCTTTACAAACCCTTCGACCATGAAAAATCAGCAAGTGATGCGCCAATATCCATCGATATTTAGGAATTTGGCGTTTCAAGTCTTCTTCAATAATAAGCACATTGTCTGTATTGGAAAAACCTAATCGATTGGCAAGTCTTTTCACATGTGTATCTACTGCCATTGATGGAATTTGAAAACCAACACTCAAAACTACATTTGCAGTTTTTCTACCGACGCCTGACAATAGGGTTAATTCTTCAATGGTCTGTGGTACTTGACCATTATACTTTTCTAGAAGTTGAAGACTTAATTCATGTACATATCCTGCTTTTGAATTGCTCAAACCTAAGGTTTTGATATATCCCTTTATTTCCTGAGGCGTTAATTCAATCATTTTCTCAGGGGTATTGGCTACTTGAAATAATTTTCTAGTGGCTTGATTCACCTTCACATCAGTGGTTTGTGCACTTAAAACAGTTGCAACCAACAACTCATAGACTGAAGTGAACTCTAACTCACAGATTGCATCAGGATGCCTTTCTTGTAATAAATCAATAATTTGATTTGCTTTTTCTTTCTTCATTTTACACTCCAAAAAAAATCCTAAGAAATCTTAGGATTAGAATTTTAAGTCTTTAAACTTGTTTTTAAACAAACTACCAATAGTTGTTTCTTCAGAAGTTTCTTCTAGATATTCTGATACATCTACATCTTCTTCTTCATTTAAAGCTTTCATACTAAAACTCATCTTTTGCTTATCTTCGTCAATACTCAAGATTAGTACTTCTACTTCTTGACCAATACTTAAAACATCAGCTGGTTTTGAAATACGTTCTTCAGAAATTTCTGATACGTGTAATAAGCCATCTACACCACTTTCCAGTTCTACAAATGCACCAAAGCTTGTTAAACGCACTACCGTACCTTTGACAATATCATCTTCCTGGTAATATTCTGAGATATTTGACCAAGGATTATCTTTGACATCATTCAATCTTAAACCAATTCGTTTTGCAGTTTTGTCAACCTTGATGACAGTTACTTCAACTGAATCACCTACGTTCACAACATCAGAAGGATGTTTAATGCGTTTCCAAGATAGCTCTGTAATATGAATCAAGCCATCTGTTCCACCTAAATCTACAAAAGCACCAAAATCAGCCAGACGCGTAATGACACCTGTAAAGATTTGACCTTCTGTAATGGTTTCATATAATCTAGTTGCTCTTGCTTCAGCACTTTTTTCCAAAACACTTCTAGCAGATAATACAACACTGTTTTTCTCTCTGTTATACTCTAGTGCTTTAACTTCAAGGGTTTCACCAATATATGTATTTAGGTCTTCTACATAACTCGTTGCTAGTTGTGATCCTGGTATAAATCCTCTTACACCTTTTAAATCACAAGTTACACCACCTTTAATGGCTTCTTTTACTTTCACTTTAAAAGTACGTTCGCCTTCAATACTTTCATCAAATTCTTCCCATACTTTAAAATAATCTGCACGCTTTTTACTTAAAACAATATTGCCTTCGCCATCATTTTTAATGACAAGAACAAAAATTTTATCGCCAAGATGATAATGTTCTGTTGGATTCATAACAGCATCATCTAGTTCTTCAGCTGTTACAATGCCATCAAGTGTACTGCCTACATCAACCATTACTTCCTTATCATTGACAGAAATAATAACTCCTTCAACAATATCACCGTTTCTTAATACCTTCATCGACTTTTCAATTTCATCCATGTAGGCGTCCATTGACTCACTCACTTTGTAACCTCCTTTTTCTTCAATACAAATTAATTATACACTAAATTTTTATGAAGCCAAAGTTACATTAGAAAATGTTAATTTCTATCCCAATACAAAATTGCTGATGGATTGACCTGGTGGAACTATGGGCAATACTTTTTCATCTTTATCAATACAACATTCAATAAGTAAAGGTTTTTGTTTCGTATGTGACATCAAGACTTGGTTAAGAGCATCAATGGATTCTACTTTTACCCCTTCAATTCCATAGGCATTAGCCAATTTTACATAGTCTACCTGGTGATCAATGCAAGTCTCCGCGAAACGACCTTCTTGGAACATATCTTGCCACTGTCTTACCATTCCGAGCGCATGGTTGTTAAATAATACAATAGTAATTGGCAGTTGGTACGTTCCAACGGTTGCAAGTTCGTGACAATTCATTCTAAAACTACCATCTCCAGTAATGAGCAAAGAAGGTTTATTGGCAAGGGATACGCCAATGGCTGCTCCCAATCCAAATCCCATGGTACCTAAGCCACCTGAGGTAATAAAACTTCTTGGCTGAACAAAGCGCCAGTATTGAGCTGTCCACATTTGATGCTGACCTACATCTGTAGAAACAACATAGTCTGTAAAATATTTGTTTAAAGTTTTTAAAATTTTAGAGGGTTTGAAATCTTTTTCACTGGATTCCTGATGTTTATTCTTTTGAATTTCATTTAACCATTCTTCATGTTGTGCCGATTGAAGTTGTCTTGTCAATTTCACTAAAGTATCTTTTAAATGCCCATGAAGCACATGGTCTGCATTGATATTTTTACTGAACTCAGTCTTATCCACATCAATATGAATCACTCGACTGTTTCTTGAAAAAGTCTTTGTATTACCGGTTACCCGATCAGAAAATCTAGCACCTATAGCAATAATCAAATCACTGTTTGCCATGGCTAAATTTGTTTCTGGAAAACCATGCATGCCTACCAAACCTAACGACAACGGATGATTTCTAGGAAATCCCCCTAATCCCATTAAAGTGTTTGCCACAGGAATTTGACATTTTGTTGCAAATTCATACAGTGCATCAGAGGCATCGGCTATTTTAACACCGCCTCCAGCATAGATGATCGGTTTTTTGGCTCCTGCTATTAAGGATGCTACATGCTTTATCTTTTCTTTCTCAACTTGGTCATGCTCAGATTTTTCAAATAATGACAAGTCATGAAAGATGGTTTCTGTCGTAAATATATCTTTAGGAATATCTATCAAAACAGGACCTGGTCTTCCACTTGAAGCGATGTGAAAGGCATCGTATATGGCTTGTTCCAATTCCTCAACAGATTTTATAATCATATTGTGTTTTGTAATTTGAAAGGTGATCCCAGTAATATCAATTTCTTGAAAAGCATCTCTACCCAATAAGCCACTTGGCACTTGTCCAGTAATAACAACGAGAGGCACAGAATCCATATAAGCAGTTGCAATACCTGTGATGGTATTGGTTGCACCGGGACCGGATGTTGCAATACATACACCAACTTTTCCAGTTGCTCTTGCATAGCCATCAGCTGCATGGACTGCACCTTGCTCATGAACGGTTCTAATTTGCTTAAATCCCCCCATACGATATAAAGCATCATATAACGGAATCACAGCACCGCCTGGATAACCAAATAAAACTTCAACACCAAGCTTTTTCATCGCTAACAATATGATTTCTGCACCATTGTGTTTCATAGATTCACCTCTTTTCCCAAACAGCTCCCTTCGATGCTGAAGAAACATGCATCCTATATTTGTTTAGGTAACCATCGTAATTTTTTTCCACTTTCCTGAATGATTTCTTTCTACTCTCTATCACGGAACCTTCTACAAGTAATTCCAATCTTCCTTCAGGTATATTAATCTCAATTAAATCGCCATTTTCAACAAAAGCAATTAAACCACCTTCATAGGCTTCTGGTGATACATGTCCAATGGCAGCACCTCTTGTACCTCCTGAAAATCTTCCGTCTGTAATCAAAGCTACCGAAGCATCTAATCCCATGCCATTTAAAGCTGCCATCGGCGTCAACATTTCCTGCATGCCTGGACCACCTTTTGGACCTTCATACCGAATGACAAGAACATCTCCAGGCTTCACCTCATGGTTTAAAATACTATTGGCACACGCCTCTTCAGAATCATAAACTTTTGCCGGTCCAGTTGTTTTAAGCATTTCTTTTAACACTGCTGACTGTTTTACTACAGCCCCCTCTGGTGCTAAGTTGCCATATAAGACTTTAATGCCTCCAGTTGTTGAATAAGCCTCATCCAAAGATTTGATGACTTTAGAATCATATACTTTTGCATGTTTCAACTTTTCCTTTAGAGACCCTTCAACAGTTAAAACATCTTCATGCAATAAAGGCAATAGTGTTTTTAAAACGCCATTCATCCCACCAGCATGATGTAGATCTTCTATGTGAAAATGTCCTGCAGGACTTAATTTACAAATATTCGGTGTTTTTTCAGTATAGGCATTGATTTTATTCAAATCCATAGCAACACCTGCTTCTTTAGCAATTGCAGTTAAATGAAGTACTGTATTTGTCGAACATCCTAAGGCCATATCTGCAATTAATGCATTTTCAAAGGCTTTTTCCGTTAAAATTTGATCTGGTGTAATTTGGTTTTCAAGTAAGGACATGATTCTCATACCAGCTTCTTTCGCCAACCGAATTCTGTCCATATAAACTGCAGGAATAGTACCATTACCAGACAAGCCAAGACCTAACGCTTCTGTCATACAATTCATAGAGTTTGCAGTAAACATACCACTACAGGAACCACATGTTGGACAAGCATTTTCTTCAATCTCTAAAAGTTCATCTGTGCTTAACTGATTCGCACTTAATTTCCCTACCCCTTCAAAAACACTGGTTAAATCAAGGGTTTCAAAATTATGTTTATGTCCCTTCAACATAGGTCCACCCGAAACAATAATCGTGGGAATATTTAATCTTGCAGCAGCCATTAACATCCCCGGTACAGATTTGTCACAGTTTGGTATCATTACCAAAGCATCAAAACCATGGGCTCTAGTCATAATTTCAATGCTGTCACAAATCAATTCTCGACTGGCCAAGGAGTACTTCATGCCAACATGATTCATGGCAATACCATCACAGACTGCAATGGTAGGAAACTCAAAAGGTACACCGCCTGCCAGTCTAACCCCAGCCTTCACTGCTTCTGAAATAGTTCGCAAATGTACATGACCAGGTACGATTTCATTAAAACTGTTTACAACACCAATGAAAGGTCTTTTCATTTCTTCATCTGTAACACCTACCGCTCGAAGTAAAGAACGGTGTGGCGCTTTCTGATGACCTTTTTTGATGACCTGACTTCTTAAATCCATGACATCAATCCTCTTAGTCGTTGACCTACTTCAACGATATCATGTTCAAGTTCTTGCTTTTTAATGGCATTGAATTGAGGTCTGTTGATTTTATTCTCATTTAACCAATTCTTTGCAAATTCACCATTTTGAATTTCAGCCAACACTTGGGACATTTCATTTCTTGTATCTTTTGTAATGATTCTTTTACCAACCATGTAATCACCATATTCAGCTGTATCACTCACAGAATATCTCATTTTTTCAAAACCACCTTCATATAGAAGATCCACAATGAGTTTTAATTCATGCAAACATTCAAAATATGCAATCTCTTTTTGATAACCTGCCGATACAAGGGTGTCAAATCCCGCTTTTATAAGTTCTGTTACACCGCCACATAGTACTGCTTGTTCACCAAACAAATCTGTTTCAGTCTCTTCTTTGAATGAGGTTTTAATAACACCCGCTCTTGCTGCGCCAATGCCTTTTGCATAAGCCAGACCTCTTTGTTCTGCTTTAGAGGTAAAATCTTGATGTACAGCAAGTAAGGCAGGTACACCTTTGCCTTCTTCAAAAACTCTTCTAACCAAATGTCCAGGACCTTTTGGTGCTACCATAAAAACATCCACATCTTCAGGTGGTGTGATTTGACCATAGTGAATGTTAAAGCCGTGGGCAAAGACTAATGCATTACCCGATTTTAAATAAGGCTTAACTTTTTCTTCATAAACATCACGTTGTCTTTCATCGGGAATAAGCATCATGACAACATCTGAAGATTGAACTGCTTCTTCAACGCTTTTTACCGTCAAACCTTCTGATTCTGCTTTTACTTTTGAAGGACTGCCTTCATAAAGGCCAACCACAACATCGACACCACTTTCTTTTAAGTTAAGTGCATGGGCATGCCCTTGAGAACCGTAGCCGATAATTGCAACTTTCTCATGCTTTAGTACATCCAAATTACAGTCGTTTTCATAATACATTTTCATTTTAAGCCTCCTCAATTCTTACATCCCTAAGTCCTACAATTTTTTCTAAATGTGCCATAGCTTTATTTAACATCAGATCAGTATTTTGATCTAAGTGTATTTCCAACATTGAGTATAAGGATTCTCTAGGCGTACTCATTTTCACATCAATGACGCCAATTTCCTTTCTTCTCAAAACACCAACTACTTTCAACAAAGTATCTACGCCATAATCTGCATTTGCCTGTAAAAATCTTTCCATACAATCCTCCTTATCAGAATATTCACTCTTTTTCACTTGTAAAGCTTTCATTATTTATTTTTTGATAATAAAAAAATACCTCTACTTCACGAACCTATTGTTCATGAAGAAAGGTATCCTCATTCTAGTTTCGCTCAGGTCGCAAGTTATCTTGTTCAACCATATAGTCCTATATCGGGGACATCCGTCTTTTCCTACTTTCAGTTCAGAAAAGCTGCTCAGAAGCTACCATTGTATACTTGCCTGTGTCAATTCTCACCAACCATTGACTCTCTTAAACTAGACATCTGTATTTTTCTTCTTCGTCATAGCATGATATATAGATCCGCGTTTAGAGACGGATTCTCATCCGCGGTACCACTCTAATTACACTCATGTGTCTCTCTTCATCAGGTCGCAAGGCTATCTTGTTCAACCATATAGCCCTTTAACGGAGGCAAGCGGCAATGTTTACTTTAATTCAACATGCAGTTCAGGAGTGATTTAAATAAACCTGGTTTGTCATCTCGCACCAACCGATGACTCTCTGAAAAACGGATAGGATTACTTCTTTCTCCATCAATACTTTTAATATTATTAATAGCCATTATACCGATGCGCCTATCAACTGTCAACATATAAATTAACTTATTTTTATAATTATTCAGATATATCAATTGGATATCAACTAAAAGCATGGAATTTCAACTATTTTTGTAAAAAAAAATGTAAACTGTCCAAAAAACAATTTACAGAACGCATAAATATGTGCGCCTATGGCGTACATATTATGGGATATCTATATTCTTTTCTTCAAGTGATCTGGCAATAAATTCTTCTATAAGGGTTTTAACTAGGACAACAACCGGTACGCCAACAAGCATGCCAACAACACCAAATAATGCGCCACCTACAGTCACTGAAATAATTATCCAAAACGCTCCTACACCTACTTTGTTACCTAAAATCAACGGACCTAAATATAAACCATCAAATTGTTGAAGTGCGATGATAATCACTGCAACAACCAAAACTTGAATCCAAGTACCACTTGCCAAAGTAACCAATAAAGCTGGTATCGCTCCAATAAAAGGACCAAAATACGGGATAATATTTGTGATACCAACGACAAAGCCAATAGCCGGTGCATTGGGTATTTTTGCAATCCACATAATGACAAAACACATCAATCCAATAATAGCAGAATCAATTATTTTACCTACAAAAAATCTTGAAAAGATTTCATGCGCCTTAATCGTTACATGATACAATTTATCAGCAAGTTCTTTGTCATTAACGGCATAATTTAAACGTTTAACACGTCTCAAAAGATCTTTTTTGTCTGCCAACATATAAATCGAAATCACAAAAGCCATCAAGAAATTATATAAACCAGATGTCGCTGATGAAACAAAGCTTAATGTCCAATCCAAAAGGATTGTAGACATTTCTCCAACTTTTACAACAATCTCTTCCAAACTGCTATTCAAATAAGTAATCAAGCCACTGAATAAGTTACTATTAAAACGATTTAAAAAGGATTCAATAAAAGTTAAACTGAAATCATTTTGGAAATAATTTGTCAAATTGTCTATGATATTTGTAATACTGTTTACAATACTTGGTATCAAAACAGAACTAAATAAAATTAACATACTTATAATCAGAAAGACAGCAAATAAAATTGCAAAACCTCTTCTAATTTTATTCTTTGTATATTTTGTAATTAACTTTACCAAAGGATCTATCAAATAAGCAATGACGAAACCAAAGAGTATAGGTGAAATTCCTTTTTTTAGTACCTGAAAAAAATCATAATTGGAAATCACATAATTAAAAATAACCAATCCTACTGCCAACACTGTAATATAAGCTTTTAAACTTAATTTTTTCATAATTCCCTCACTTCTTCCATCATTGTATTCAATATAAGTAAAAAGTTCAAGATAATCTTCAGGTTTCTCATATAAATTTAATCTTCAGCACAAAGATTTTTCAGATTACTTTTGAGGTGTTGAGGCTCTTTCAAAATGTGGTGTCACAACATCAATTAGTCTTTGATTTGGTCTTACATCTCCTACTTTTGACCAGATGATTTCTAACTTCTCATCATCTACTTTTTCTATGTTGATATCTCCACCTGTATGATGATAAAGTCCCCAATTGCCGTAATCTGAGGTAACCTTATAGGTCCACATGGTATAATGCATACCAAACTCATCTAACAGAGTAAGGCCTTCATCCCAAGTCTCATAATGATTAAAATAAGAAAATTCACCCATGAAAGAGGGTAAATCATAGCCTGCATTTTTAATCAGATTAAGCTTCTTTTCCATATTTAATATTTGTAGACCTTGATCATTATTATAATCATCATATAGATAATTGTGGTATTCATAAACTATATTTTCCCAACCATAAGTCTTGGGATTCGGAAGATCCACGGGATCCCATGTCGCTTCCATTATTATAATATGATTGGAATCTATTTTTCGAATTCTTTCATAAGTTTCATTGTAAAGCGACCAAAGACTTTCATGTAACACATCCACCTCTTTACTACTATTGTATCGATATGTACAATACGGCTCATTCAAAAGATCATAACCTGCGACCACAGGATTATTCTCATATCGTTTGGCAATAGCTTCCCATATTTCGAAATATAATGCCTGATTTGCCTTCACTGTAGGCTCATCACCAAAGAAAAACTTTGAAGCAGCTTCTTTATCATCGCCACCATCCAATCCTGAATGATCACTACCATTTTGAGATCCAGGTGCACCATGAAAATCAAGGATAACATAAATCCCTTTTTCACCAGCCTGCTCAATGAACCAGTCAAACTTTTCATACCAGTTTTCGTAAAAGGAACCATCTTCATCAACAATATTCCTATACCAAAATGGCAGTCGAACCACATTAACATGGAGTGCCTTCATTCTTTCAAAATCTGCTTCAGAAAAATAATGCTCTTGATAGGTCTTTATTAATGCCAACCCTCGATCTTCTCCATAGGTTTCTTTCAAATACTTGTAAAGGTCAGTTTCATCCTTAACGTTTGCGCTGGCTTTTGTAGGTGTCATCCAAAATTCCTGCAGCAAATAACCACCTACATTCACACCTTTGAGTTGAATTAATGCACCCTTACCATATTGTGTAAAGATATTTTTCCCCTTTACTTTTAAAAAATCAGATGGTTCTATACGCTTTGTCTTCACTTCAACCTCCAGTTGATCAGCCTTATGAACTTTTTCATCAGAACCATTTTTGCTTTGAGTACATCCGATGAGAAAAAAACATAATATTACGATACTCATTCTTTTAAAATTCAATGAAGCCCTCCTATCAAAGATACTTAAATTGTAACATAGAAATCGATTTCGTAAAATGCAAAAAAATAAAAAGTAATCCAAGGATTACTTCTCATTCATACAATTATTTTAAAACATCTTTAACTGCAGCTACAATATCTTTAGCTGTTAAGTGGTATTTTACCATAAGTTCAGCTGGTGTACCTGATTCTCCAAAAGTATCTAAAACACCAACGCGCTTCATTTTTGTAGGATGTGTTTCTGCTAACACTTCTGCAACAGCACTACCTAAACCACCAATGATACTATGCTCTTCAGCAGTAACGATTGCTTTTGTTTCCTTTGCAGCTTTTACAATTGCATCAACATCAATCGGTTTGATGGTATGCATATCAATAATTCTTGATGAAATATTCTCTTGAGCCAAAATTTCTCTTGCTTCCATGGCTTCAGCTAACATAATACCCGTTGCAATAATTGTAACATCATTACCCTCAGAAACTGTAATGGCTTTACCAATTTCAATCTTTGTATTTTCATCATATACCACTGGAACACCTGAACGACCTAAACGAACATAAACTGGTCCGTTATAAGCTACTGCCGCTTCCAAGATTTTCTCTGTTGAAACAGCATCTGCAGGATTTAAAACAACCATATTTGGAATTGAACGCATTAAAGCTAAATCTTCAATTGCCTGGTGAGATGCACCATCTTCACCGACTGTAATACCGGCATGAGTAGCACATACCTTTACATTCAATTTAGGGTAACAAATTGCATTTCTAATAATTTCAAATGCACGACCAGCTGCAAACATTGCAAAGGTTGACATAAAAGGAATTTTACCTGAAGCTGCTAAACCTGCAGAAATACCAGCCAAGTTTTGTTCAGCAATACCAACATTAATGAATCTCTCAGGACATACTTTTTTGAAATCAGCAGTTTTAGTTGATTTTGATAAGTCTGCATCTAATACAACGATATTAGGATTTTCTTGACCTAGACGTGCTAGAGTTTTACCATAAGCTTCTCTAGTTGCAATTTTTTGAGTCATTATTTTGCACCTCCCAATTCGCTAATTGCTTGCTCTAATTGTTCTTGATTTGGAGCTGTTCCATGCCATGATGCTTGATTTTCCATGAATGAAACACCTTTACCTTTAACTGTATTTGCAATTAAAACTGTTGGTCTATCTAATGTCGCTTTTGCTTCTTTAAAGGCCTTTGCCAAAGCATCAAAATCATGGCCATCAACTGTAATGACATGCCATCCAAAACTTTCAAACTTTTTATCTAAGGGCTTAATACCCATAACTTCTTCATTTGGACCATCAATTTGTAAGCCATTGTAATCTACAATTGCTGTTAAATTGTTAAGTTTATAATGTGAAGCACTCATTAAAGCTTCCCAAACTAAACCTTCGTTTAATTCACCATCACCAAGTAAAGCATATGTTCTATAGTTTGCTTGATCTAATTTACTTGCCAAAGCCATACCTACAGCAGCTGAAATACCTTGACCTAATGAACCTGTAGACATATCAATACCTGGTACATAGTTCATATTAGGGTGTCCTTGTAACATGTGACCTGTTTTTCTTAAATGAATCAATTCTTCTGGATCAAAATAGCCTCTTCTCGCTAATGTTGCATAAGCTACAGGAGCAGCATGTCCTTTTGATAAAACAAAACGGTCTCTGTCAGCTTTTTTAGGATCCATAGGATCAACATTCATTTCGTTGAAATAAAGTTGTGCCATAATATCTGCAGCAGACAATGAGCCACCTGGATGACCTGATTTTGCTGCATGAACCATTACTACAACATCTTGGCGAATTTGATTAGCAACTTGCTTCAACTCGTTAACACTTAAGTTCATTTTTTTCCTCCATGTATTTAATCGTTTTATCCTCTTCGAGATAAAAGTACTTTTAACAAAAACTGAGGTAATACAAAGCTTCTTTTAATTCTCTTAGGATTGGTCATTATTCTATAAAACCATTCCAAATGGACTTTTCTAAAAAGCTTAGGTGCTCTTTTAACTGCGCCAGACCAAACGTCAATGGCACCACCTACACCCATAGCGACTTTAACATTCAAGATTTTTCTATGTTTGTACATCCATTTTTCTTGCTTAGGTGCACCCATGGCAACAAAAAGAATGTCCGGTTTCACTTCATTAATTTTATCCACAATATGAAGTTCTTCAGCATCATCAAAGTAACCATCATGGTATCCTTTGATCTCTATATTGGGATATACTGTTTTGATATTGTGAGCCGCTTTTTCAACATTATCTGCGCTCGACCCTAGTAAGTATATCGATTTTTTTGCGTTATTGCAATACTTCAAAATACTTTCCATCATTTCAATCCCTGGAAGTCTTTTATCTAAACCTAGTTTTTTAATACGCGAAGCTAAAATAATACCAATACCATCTGGTATTACCAAATCTCCTTCTGCTAAGATATCTTTATATTCCAAGTCCTTTTGTGCCATCATGACGATTTCAGGATTTGGCGTAAATATCATTGAATACTTACTTCTATTTAACAAATACAAAAAACGTTTAAATGCTTGCTCTTCATCAAATTTATGAAATTTCACACCAAACAGTTTAACGATATTGTCGTCCATAATTACCTCTATTCTAAAACACTGTCGATTTGTTGATTAAAATCTTTTAGTAAAGACTTATACAAACCAACACGATTATATAACTTTTCTTTGTGTTTGTCATTATCCACAAGACGTTCCTGTATAGCTTTTATAAGTGTTAAACAATCCATTGAATCAATGTTACAAATCGCATGCTCTTCCATTGACTCTAGAAATGCATCAATTTTAGGATCATAGGAAATCCCAACCATGGGGGTATTCACTACTGCAGCAAAAATTAATGCGTGCAATCTTACACCAACAAGCACATCCATAGATTGAATCACATTTAACATTTCATCCACAGACAATCTGTTTTTAACTGCAATGACTTCCTCTTGTAATTCAGAAACAATTTCTTCAATCAAAGCTTGATCTTCTTTGAAATGAAAAGGCACCAAAACAATATTGCAAGGCGTTTCCTTTAGTTTTCTAATAATCTCAACAAATGCCTTCGAAGCATCTTGAGATTTATTGTTCTTCAAAGCGAATCCAATCGTCTTCAAATTAGGATCATAATGATTGTAATTAGATAGAATAAAGTGCTCCGGTTTTAAAGTTTGCTGTTCAAAGGCCATTACTGGATCAGCTGTAACAATAATCTTATCAGCCTTAACACCATAAGCAACTAATTCTTCTTTAGATTGACGATCTCTAACACTGATACTATGTACCTTGTTAAATACATAGGCGATAAGTCTTTTACTTATGTTTCTGTAAACAGGACCAATACCTTGGGAAAATACGATGATTTTCTTTTTATAGGCCATGGCAACAAAATAAATAAACAAATAATAGAAAATACTTAACTTACCTGTACTTTCTTGAAGTAAACTTCCTCCCCCTGAAATTAAGACATCACAATTTCTAATAGCTTTTACAACAGGACCTATCTTACTTCTGTTCACCGCATTAATTTTAAAGTGGGATATGGTTTCTTCAGGTGTATTGGACAAAACGGTTAGACTAAGAGGATGCTCTAATTGATTTAAAGCATCAATCATTGTTTTTAAAATAGCTTCATCACCAATATTACCAAATCCATAATATCCTGATATAAGGATTTTACTCATATTATGCCCCTAATTCTTTTTGATGATTTGTTTCATAATGCAATTTGTATTTTAAGAAACGCTTCACCAAACGCTCAATAATCTCATAAATAACCAAAGCAATTAAACCAATGATTACGCCCATACCAATGCCTAACAAAGTTCTAGATACCGATAGATAAATTGGACTTCTCAAGTGACAGAAGGTATTAATAATGGATGTAAATAATATGGTTGCAGGAATACCTACAAAAGGAATCAATGGTTTATAACCCTTATAAACAACATACACAAATGTCATTACAGCAGGCACTGCCATTAAAAACTCTTTGGTTCTAGGTCTTGCAATGAGTTTAAGTTCCAAGAAGTTACGTACAATCATTTCTAGATTTGAGGGTTGCACAGATGTTTCATGTCCGCTTCTAGCAATATAGATATACAAAGCAAATGCTGCAATACCACCTAAAATAACATAACTAATTTTTATTGGTGTATTCACCATTTTCCACAAATCTTTAGTCAACAATTCTTGTTTTCTAATTTCATCTGATGATCTTCTAAAACCAAACTTCAATAAATAGAATAGAACAAACATACCAAGTGGCAACATCTCACTGATTTTTACACCTCTAAAATAATCAATTTCCAATAGGTATTTCGAGTGGGACAATAAACCACCAATCATCAATCCGCCGATCATTGCTAAAAGACCCATGAGGATTGCAATAATCATGCTTTTTAATAGAATTATTCTGGTTTTAAATATTTGACGATCCAAGTATCTTTCTCTTGCAAACTCTACCAGAATCAATGCACCTATTGTAGAAATCGTTAATCCTGCTGCCAAGGCAAGTAATTGTCTACCAAGATTAGGTGCTACAACTAAAGCAGCGTATATTAATAGACCACCTACGACTAGACCAGCGTACTCGAGCCATAAAGGCAACTTCAAATAAAATCTAGCTGCAAAGATCAATAGAGAAATAATCCCTAAACCTACAAGAACTGCACTCATAGTAGATTCAGACTTATAGGGCATAAAACTGATTTGACCAATTGAAATGTTATGATTTGAAAATCTATCCGTCAGTCTTTCAAAAGATGCTTGGTATTCTTCTGGATCAGTAACAAACTCAACATTATTCCACTTGTAAGGTCTCAAATAAACCAGTCTAATATTTCTTTCAATAACGGCTCTAAAAATTGTATTTTCAATTTCTTCACCACCTTGATAATTATAAGCTTTATATCTTTGTTGCAAATAATCTATAATTGGCAATAATCGTACAGCTTGATAATCTAAATTATCAACTAAATCAAACAAACCTTCCTGCTCAATATTTGAACGCTGCACAGAGGTTTCTATTAAAACTGGTGCAACATGATTTTCAGTCATCCAATCATTCAATTGAATCAAAGAACCTGGATATCCAATTACTTCCTTGCCTGCAAAAATAACAAGATTGGGTTGAATACCATATGTTTTCAAGGCTTCGAAATAGCCACTTAACAGTACATCAGAAAACCTTTTATTGTTCAAAGGTCTCAAATGAGCCGTCAAACCTGCCTTTTGAATTTCATCAATCTTTTCAGGATTAAAACCCAATCCATAGTGTAAAACTTGAGAATCAACAACGGCTTGTCTTTGAATAACATTTCTTCCATATATATCGATATCTGTTGAAATGGTAGTATATATTAATTCATTGTATAAACCATCCAATAAAATCGCATATGAATTTTCACCTTCATATAAGGTATAAAAATCATCAGGATATTTACTTAATCCATTTATAATAAATTCAAGTAAATCTTCATCCTTTAAAGCAATAACAACATCATTTTCGTCAAAATTATTGTTGTTGATATAATCAATGAAACTCTTTGGATATCTTAATTCCCATAGCGTATCACTTTTCAAATTCATTAAAACTTCAGCTTCAATTTCACGGCCTTCCTCCATTAGAGAATAAACAGTTTCTTCATTTAAGGCCACCGATGCAACACCCAAGGATTTGAAATGATTAAGCCACCAATCAAATTCATGTTCTGATTGATCTGCCATAGCTTTAAATTCAGTATAATCCAAGACGAATTCAACTGATTTTGCTTCTTTTTCAACATTGATACGATTCACTACTGATGTTCCTGTTGCAATTAGCATTGCGATAATCAATATTATAAAAACTAAATTCTTTTTCATATTTTTTCCTCAAGACATAATTAAAGGTTTAGTTACCTAAACCTATCACTCCACACTATAGTCACCACTTACCATAACCCAACCAAAGGTTTTCATAGTAACTCCTCTACCATCTGTTTTAGGTACTAAAAGCAAATGATTTTTTGTGATGTTTTCACCTGTACCCAAATCAATTCCAGTGGTTAAATCGGATAACCCACCACCTTGACCTCCAATTGCAGTTGCTTCACCAGATCGTAGAATGAATTGTGTATTACCATTTAGGTGCAAAATTTGACCAGCTTCCAATGAGAAAACTTGGAATTGCAAACTCGCTCCTGAACCGCTGGAATTTGATTCTAGCGCTTTCAATCTTTCATCTATACTCTTGTTTAAAGCAGCTAACCTACCTTCTACATAGCTTTGGGTCACTATAGGATCCGTTGCAGTCCCAGGATTGGAACCTGCTGCAAAGTTACTCGTTAACAGTATCAAAATTATGATGATCAAGATAAGATTTAAACTGACAGATCGTCTATTTTTCATGTTGCCTCCGTTCTTTCTACCAAACTCATTTTACTACAAAAGAGTTTTCAATAAAAGGAAAATCCACTCAAGTCCTGCAACCAGGTCCTGACTGAATTTACATGTCAACTAATTGAAGACTTACCAATAAGGCTTCATCTACTTTTTTCATATAAAACTCCTCCAATTTACCAATCAACTGAATGAGTCTTTTTTTATCGATTGTTCTTAATTGTTCCGTTAAAATTACTGAATCCTTATTTAATCCATTATTATCTGCAGGCAATTCCACATGTGTAGGTAATTTTGCTTTTGAAATCTGAGCAGTAATTGCAACAACAATGACAGTTGGGCTATATCGATTGCCAACATCATTTTGTACAATGAGTACGGGTCTTTGACCTCCCTGCTCAGAACCCACCACCGGACTCAAATCAGCAAGGTATATCTCCCCTCGCTTAATCGTCAAGTCCATCAGCCTCCATATTCATCAAGTAACTTTGCAAGCTTTGTTCATAAGCACTATAGTCTTCTGCAGCACCTTGGCAACCAGACTCAGCAAAACCTAAATTGATTTTACCCATTTCCTCGTAACCTGTTTTCAACATTTTTGTATTGTACTTGTGCTTTTGCTTCATATGTTCCCCTTATCTCTATATATTTAAGTATACTTCAATCTTACTACAGTGCCAATACATAATCCAAAATCTTTACTGTGCTGTCCGATTTTTTATATACCCTAGGAACACGTCTATTAATCATACAAACCACTTCATAATTAATTGTATTCAAATGTGATGCAATATCATCTATAGAAATGGTCTGATCCAAATCAGATCCAAATAAGATGACTTCATCACCTATCTCTACGTCTAAGCCAGTAACGTCAATCATACATTGATCCATACAGATACGACCAATGACTGGCACTTTTATATTTTTGCCTTTAACTATCACTTCGGCTTTAAAAGTAAGACTTCTCGAATATCCATCTGCATAACCAATGGGAAGTGTCGCAATTTTCGTTGGTCTTTTAGTGATAAATTTATGACCATAGCTTACTCCGGTATCTATACCAACCTCATTAACACGAGATATTTTAGCATGTAGAGACATGACTTCCTTTAATTTTACATCATCATGATTCACTTCATTTGAAGGATATAAACCATAAAGCATAATACCTGCTCGTACCATGTCATAATTATACTCTGGCAAATCTATAATGCCTGCAGAGTTAGATACATGATTAATTTCAAGAGAAACGCCTTTTTCTTCTAAACCTTTTTTTACGTATTCAAACTTTTCAACTTGTGAAAAGGTTGCTGCTTTATCAATTTCATCTGCACATGCAAAGTGAGTATACATGCCCTCAACAATTAAATGTGACATTTGAGTAAACGAAACAATTGCATCGATTGTTTCTTCATTGGTGTTCATACCGAGTCTCGTCATACCTGTATCCAACTTAATATGAACTTTTAATTTCTTATTCATCTTTTTTGCAATTTCATTAAAGGTTACACCTTGATTCTTTGTATAAATTGTTTGAATAAGGTTATTTTCAATCGCTAAATGAATTGATTCTGCTTCTGTATAGCCAAGAATTAATATCTCTTCTTCTGAATAAGTTTTTCTTAATTGCAAAGCTTCTGTTAATGTGGCAACCGCTAAACGATCTGCACCATTTTCCAAAAGAGTTTTCGCGATCGCTACTGCGCCATGACCATAACCATCGGCTTTAATTACTGCTGTTACCATGGATGATTTATCTGTTACACGTCTTACTTCTTGTATATTATGCGCTAAATGATCTAAGTTTATTTCCGCCCAAACGGGTCTATTCAAATCCATACATCCTCCGTTATACCCCCACAGCATTGGCAACAGCATATGCTTTAGAGTGAGAGATCGAAATTAAAATTTTTTCAATGCCTAAGTCTTCCATTCGTGTTTTTGCACCTTCATAACAATTGACAATAGGCTGCCCCATGTTCGTATGGTCAATTTCAATATGCTGCCATTTGAAACCTGAAATACCTGTTCCCAGTACTTTAGATACAGCTTCTTTAGCAGCAAACATCCCAGCAATGGTTTCAGATTTGTTCTTAGTCATCATATAGGCAATTTCTTTTTCCGTAAAGATTTTTGTTAAAAATCTCGGATTCTTTTCTTGAGCTTTTTCAATCCTGTTTATTTCAACAATATCAATTCCTATACCTATCATCACATACTCCATACTTTTTTTCCCCGAAGGATACAATCAACTCACTGACTTGTATTCAGCGGTATCAGTATAGCACTATTCCCATTGAATTTCAAGGAATTATAAGAACCACAAAATAGTCCTTCACCCTAGAAGTAACACCATCAAAAGATTATAAATCTTCATAGAAGCTTAGGATATATGAACAAAAAAATAAGAAAGGCCTCTCTCATAAAGAAAGAGGCTTGATTGCTATACTGGATAAGTTTTATTTTCTCGATCCACTAATTCTGAATCTATTTTATACTTCTCAGCTTGGCGATATTTAAAGAAATTCTCTGCTGGTTGAGGAAATAAAGCATAAGATAATACATCCTCTTCTTGCTCTAAATATTCTTTCATACTGTTTCTAATCTCTACAAGTTGTGGTTGAATTGTGTCAGCAGGTCTACCTGTGATCACTTCTTCATTACCAATTATTTTTTCAATCATTTCTTGTGTCATTGGTACAGTTGATTTACCGTACATACCACGTACATATTCTTTCACTTCCTTAGGAACCATTTTATAACGTTCACCGGAAATTACATTGAAAACAGCTTGTGTACCAACAATTTGACTCGTCGGTGTTACAAGAGGCGGATAACCTAAGTCTTCTCTAACTCTTGGCACCTCTTTTAATACGTCATCAAATTTATCCAATGCATTTTGCATTTTCAATTGTGATACCAAGTTTGACAACATACCACCAGGTACTTGATAAATTAAAGTATTGATATCAACACCTAATACCTTAGGATCAAGTAAGCCACTCTTCATATAACTTTCCTTAATTGGTGTCAGATATTCAGCAATTTTGTTTAAACGCTGCAAATCCAAACCTGTATCATATGGCGTACCTTGTAACGTTGCAACAAAAGATTCCGTTGGTGGCTGTGATGTACCCATAGAAAATGGCGACATAGCTGTATCAATTATATCAACACCAGCTTCTATGCCTTTTAAATACGTCATGCTTGCTAAGCCACTTGTGGCATGGGAATGTAATTCCAAAGGAATACTTGTATTTTCCTTAATCGCTTTAACTAACTCATAAGAATAATATGGTGTTAACAATCCAGACATATCTTTAATACAAATGGAATCCGCACCCATGCTTTCCATTTCTTTCGCAAGTTTTACATAAACCTCAGTTGTATGTACTGGACTAATTGTATAAGAAATTGCCGCTTGTGCATGTGCACCTTCTTTTTTAGTAGTTTCCATTGCAACTCTTAAGTTTCTTGTATCATTTAAGGCATCAAAAATACGGATGACATCGATACCATTTGCTATGGAACGTTTCACAAACTCAACCACTACATCATCAGCATAATGTTTATAACCTAATATATTTTGACCTCTAAGAAGCATTTGTAATTTTGTATCTTTCACTTTAGAACGGATTTTTCTTAATCTTTCCCATGGGTCTTCATTTAAGAATCTTAAGCAACTATCAAAGGTTGCCCCTCCCCACATTTCCAAAGCGTTATAGCCAACCTTATCTAAATCTTCTAAAATAGGTTCCATTTCATGAAATTTCATTCTAGTCGCGATCAAAGATTGATGAGCATCTCTCAAGACCGTTTCAGTAATTTTAACTTTGCTCATAGCATCCTCCTAAAGAAGCTTGTTTTGCAACATACGATTATTTGAGTTGCATAATATTTTAACAATTTCATTATACACAATCTTAGAAATATGTAAAATGCTATATCATAAAAGAATGAATAAATGTAGACTTTTTTTACAATGCAAGTAAACTTGCACAAAAAATCAAGACAGCGTTTTCCCACTGTCTTGTAAATTCAATGACTATACATGTAAATCCTTCTTTTGATAGATACGATAAGTAAAATATAGCGATAAAAAAATGATTACAACGGATAAAATTAAATGGAACAAATCGAAACCACTTTTGTATATTGCTTTACCATCAAAGTATTTAAAAGGCGTAAAATATTCCAAGAAATCTAATTTGGAATACAGATCTACAACCACTGACATTAGAAAGGTTCCTAAAAGTATCCCCGTTGATAAGCCAGTTGCTTTTTTTGTAGAAGGTGCTATGGCACCAATCAACAATCCAACACTGAAAAAGATAACTTGTAAAATTAATAAAGCAATCATTAAATCTCTAATTAAGCCATTAATAGAGGAACCTTCATTATATTGAGCCACGATGATCACTGAGCTGACCCAAGTGACTAAATTCACCACCACTACGGCAAACAGGCTTGCAAGAATCTTCGATGTAACCACTTGATGTCTTTTAATCGGTTTAACCATAAGGAAATCTGCAGTTTTGTCCCTCTCTTCTTTTGATAAAACAACAGATCCTTGCATAATGGCGTGAACACCACCAAGTAAAGCAAAATATAAGAAAAAAACAATATAATAACCACTTACCTGAGTTAAGTCTAATGAACCAATCCCAAAGACTGCTTTCATCCCCTTTGGCAAAGTAGACATCATTTCTTCCATGGAATCTCCGGCTTCTCGTACACCAGCATATTTCACCATGCCGACATAAATAAGAAACATCATGCTCACACTCCAAATGATCAAAGATTTCCGTATGGATTTTAATTCTCTAAAAATAATATTCATTTGTCCTCCTTAAACACTTGGCATATCTTTTTTGATATATCGTATATAAGTTCCACCAATAAATGTAATTATCAAACCTAAATTCAAAATAAACCAATGTGTTTCATAACGACCTAAATCATAAATTGCAGATGTTGAAAAATAGGCAAAAGGTGTAATGATTGATAAAGGCTTTCCATTTAAGGATTCATTGAGCATATTTAATACGAAAAAACCAAAGACAACACCCAGGGAAATGGGCACAACAGTTTTCATCTTATTCATAAAAACTGATAAAAACATACCAAAGGCATAAAAGAACATTTGTATCATAAATAATGAGAAATTGAATAAAAATAAAATTTTTAACGAATAGCTGGTTTCAGCAGCCAAATCCAACGAGATTTTGGCAGCTATAAAAAAAATTATATTCGTAAGTACCAAACAAATAAACCCAGCCAACAATTTCATATGTACAATTTTAACTCTTTTAACAGGTTTAGCCATAAGGAAATCTGCGGTTTTATCCATCAACTCATTCGATAGAATTGAAAGACCTAAATTCATAGCCTGTATAGAACCCGTTAAGGTAATATACAAGAACATAAAGCCATAAAAACCTAAGGGTTCACTTAAATTCATAGAACTCATGCCTAGTGCATTTCTTAAGCCTTCAGGAAAATTAGAAAGAATATCTTCAAAAAGAGATGCACTTTTACTGAAGGAAGGAAAAATCATTGAAAATAAACCAATGATAAAGACTAAAGATACGGTCCAAATAATGGTTGTTTTTTTATATAAGTTTAGTTCATGTTTTAAAATGTTCATGCTTCCTCCTTAATCATAGTAGTGCATGAAGATTTCTTCCAAAGTTGGCTCTTCTATGACCAGATTCTTCACTTTAACTTTATGTAACTCACTAATCACATCATTAATATCACCCTTGAACAAAAAGTTAATTTTATTGTTTTTTACTTCTATACTGTTCATATCTTTTAAATTAAAATTTGAAATATCACTTTCGTTTTCCAATTCCACATTGAATTTCTTGTAGTTGTCACCTCTTAAAGCCTCAATGTTGTCAACTCTAATCATTGAACCATCTTTTATAATCCCTACACGATGACATAATTTTTGAACTTCTGTCAAAATATGAGAGGAAAATAAAACAGTTGTCCCTTTTTTGTTTTCTTCCAAAATCAGATCAAAAAACTTTTGCTGCATCAAAGGATCCAAACCACTGGTTGGTTCATCTAGGATTAACAATTTAGGTTCGTGTAAAAGACCTTGAACAATACCAACTTTTTTCTTATTACCATAAGATAAGTCATCTACTTTTTTATTCAAATCCAAATCCATAATTTCAGCCAATTCATACATTCTCTTTTCACAATCTTTTTTATAAAAGCTTGCCGAATATTTTAAAAGGTCAATAACCTTCATACCATCATAATAAAAAACTTCAGAAGGCAAATAACCAATTTCTTCTTTCACCTCATGACCAAATTCTATACAATCCTTGTTAAATATGGTTGCTGAACCACTTGTAGGATAAATAAGAGATAAAATTGTTCTTATGGTAGTGGATTTGCCCGCACCATTAGGACCAATAAATCCAAAAATTTCTCCTTCTTTTACTTCAAAAGAAACATCTTCTATACCACGTTGCTTACCATAATACTTCGTTAAATTCTTAATCTCAATGACATTCATAAAAACCTCCTTGCCGTAATACAATTATACCATTTAAATCCAATTTAAAACAAAAGCCAGTGACTCTAGAGTCATTGGCTTCAATTCTGCTATATATTTCCTTGTTTTTTTGTAGAAACTGCATCTTCGAAATGCAGCTATATTAATATTTGCCTCTAATAGATATCTCTTTAATTTGATAACGCTCTTGTATCTTTTGCTTAAATAATTTCATTTCATCAAGGGTATAAGCCTGATATTTTTTTTCTTCTAATTGCTTATCAGAATATTGATATTGCTGAAGAATCAGTTTATCAGCGGATTTAGCCATCAAACCAATGCCATGCAAGTCCAATTCATCATGAAAATCCTTCATCAGTGTAGAGCGAAATTCATAGGATATCCTTGAAGCTTTTATGATTTCAATAGAAGATTGAATAAGATTTAAATCAATGGTATTTTGAATTGTATGATGGTATTTTTGTTTTGAATTTTTCAAATCCATCGCAATATAATCCAATAAATTCTTCTCAATAAGTGTTTTCAAAACTTCAGGTTTTGAGCCATTGGTATCTAGTTTTACCTTATATCCCATGGATTTAACAACTTTAATAAAAGATTCTAATTTAGGCTGTAATGTAGGTTCTCCACCTGTAATCACAACACCATCGATCAAATGCTTTCTTTTTTCCAAAGTCTCTAAAACTTCTCTAGACGCGATGAAATCATTTTCTTCTTTTACCAAATCTCCATTATGACAAAACCCACATCTAAAATTGCATCTTGGTGTAAAAACAACACTGGCAACCATATCCGGATAATCAATTAATGATGTTTTCAAGAACCCTACAATTTCCATAGCGTACCCTACTCAATCTCAAAAGTTAAACGTTCACGATATTCTTCTTGTTTACCTTCATTCCAATTTTGTACAGGTCTGTGATAACCTACAATTCTCGTCCAAACTTCAGTCTTAGATTGACAATATGGACATTCATACACTTCTCCAGGTAAATACTTATGTTCCGGACAAATACTGAATGTTGGCGTCAAAGTAAAATATGGGATTCTATAATTGTTCATGACCTTCTGAAGGGTTTTCTTAACAACTTCAATAGACTCAATACGTTCTGGAACAAAGCCGTGGAATACTGTTCCTCCTGTATATTTCATTTGAAGTGCTTCCTGATGATCAAGAGCATCAAACAGGTCTTCCGTATGACCTACTGGTAATTGTGTACTGTTGGTATAATAAGGTTTCTTGTCACCCGATTGTAAAATATCTGGATAAATTTCTTTATCTAATTTTGCAAACCGATAAGCAGTTCCTTCTGCAGGTGATGCTTCTAAATTGTATAAATGATCTGTTTCTTCTTGGAAACGAATAAGCACTTCATTCATAAAATCCAATATTTCTTCAGCTAATTCTTTACCAACTGTTGTAACGATATTTTCAGTACCACCAGTGAAATTCATGATACATTCATTCATGCCATTGGGACCGATAGTAGCAAAGTGATTATGCCAATATTCTTTATAAGTTTGATAAATGTCTTCCAAATAATATTTTGAATAAGGATATAGCCCCTTTAGCATGTTTACTTCAAGTACCTTTCTCTTTGTTTCCAAAGAGTCCTTAGCAATCTCCATTAAACGTTCTAATCGTTCAAGTAGACTTTCCATATTATCAGAAATATAGCCTAAACGAGCCATATTAATGGTGACAACACCAATTGAACCCGTTTTAGGATTTGCTCCAAACAAGCCTCCACCACGTCGAATCAATTCCTTGTTATCTAATCTTAACCGACAACACATTGAACGAACATCTTCAGGGTCTAATTCAGAGTTAATGAAATTACTAAAATACGGGATACCAAATTTAGCTGTCATTTCCATAATTTTATTGGAAACAGGGTTATCCCAGTCCCACTCTTCAGTAATATTGTAAGTCGGAATTGGGAAAGTAAATACACGACCCTTGGCATCACCTTCCATCATGACATCACAAAAGGCCATATTAATCATATCCATTTCCTTTTGGAAATCACCATAAGTCAAATCATAATGGTATTGACCACCAACGATAATCGGCAATTCTCTATGGGTTGAAGGCACTTCTTTATCCATTGTGACATTAAAAAATGGTGTTTGAAAACCAACACGTGTGGCAATGTTCATATTAAAGATAAAGGCTTGCATCATTTGCTTCACTTGAAGATAATCCAAATTATCCAATCTTATAAATGGTGCCAATAAAGTATCAAAATTTGAAACCGCTTGAGCACCAGCAGCTTCGCCTTGTAGGGTATAAATAAAATTAACCAGTTGCATTAAAGCAGCTTCAAAGTGCTTAGGTGGTCCCGATTCAACTTTTCCAGGCGCACCTCCAAAGCCTCTTCTAAGGAGATCTTCTAAACTCCATCCGCAACAGTATGTAGACAACAATCCTAAATCATGAATGTGCAAATCACCTTTTTCATGAGCTTCTCGGACAGATTCTGTATAGACATTATGTAACCAGAAGTGTTTTGTCGCTTTTGCTATAACATGATTATTCAAACCTTGCAACGAATAACTCATATTTGAGTTTTCTCTAACCTGCCAATCCTGTTGACCTATGTAATCATCAAACAAGGAAAGAATATCCATAGCAGATTGCTTATTCTCTCTTTGTTCTAAATGTTTATATCGATATTTAATATAAGCTTTTGCGGTTTTATGCTCACCCATTTTCATTAAGGCAAGTTCAACTTCATCCTGAATCTGTTCTACAGTAGGATGACTCCTTTCAGGAATCTTTTCACCTAATTCAAATAAGACTCTGTCTGTAACTGAAACAGATAAATTTCTCAAAGTTTGTCTAGGACGATTTTCACCTGAAACAACCAAAGCTTTAAAGATTGCTGTTTCTATTTTTTCCCGCTCAAATGGTACCATTTCTTGATTTCTCTTTGTAATCAAGTTAAACATTAATAACACAACCTTCCACAATATATAGTATTTTAAAAATTACATGATACAAGATAAAGGAAAATTCAGTAAAAAAAACTTTCCCCCCTTAAAATTAGTTTATCAAATCCCCATGCATAAAACAAGAAAATAAAAAACACGATTGCTATAAAAAGCATCGTGTTTAACCAATATTTATCGATCAATTCCCGGTCTTGATAGGACGCCTTGCTTATAATAATGTTTTATTTCCACCATTTCGGTTACTAAATCAGCACATGCAATTAATCCTTCTGGTGCATATCTACCGGTCATTACCAATTCAACATTTTCAGGTCTTCTTTGAATAACTTCCAACAAATCTATAAGTGGAAATAAGTTATAATATAAGGCTATTGTAACTTCATCTAAAATCACTAAATCATATTGGTTAGATTGTATGATTTTGTTGATTTTCTCTAAGCCTTCTTTTGCCATTTGGTAATCCTTTTCAGAGGGATCACGATCAATCATACAAGTTTCACCATATTGTTCGATTACTATGTTTTCAAAATCATTTCCTATTTGTGTTTCATGATATTTCATACCTTTTATAAATTGACCAATATACACCTTCTTTCCAGAATACATTGCTCTAACGGCTAAGCCAAAGGCTGCCGTTGTTTTGCCTTTACCATTACCAGTATATACATGTACATATCCCATGATTTTATATCCTTTTCTGTACTTTTCCATTACAATGATATTATATGGAGGAAATTATGAAAATCAATCCAAAACTTATTGTCCTTGTAGGTGCTTTAGGGGTATCAGGGTCACCTATATTTATTAAATTATCCTCATCCCCTGCATTAACCATTGCATTTTACCGTATGTTATTTACAATATTATTACTTACACCTTACATCATATATAAAAATAGAGATGAATTAAAGTCTGTATCCAAAATTAATCTTCTAAAAACAGGTATAAGCGGTGTCTTTCTAGGTTGTCATTTTTCTTTTTGGATTCTCTCTTTAAAGTATACAACAGTTGCTTCTGCGACAATCTTAGTGAATACAAGTCCTATTCTCTTGCTCATAATCAATATACTCATCTTCAGACATGTTATAACGAGAAAAGAAATTACCAGCATCATCATCGCGTTCTCAGGTAGTATTCTCCTTGCCTATGGTGATTTTTTCGGTGGCAATGAAGCCTTAATGGGTGATACTTTTGCAATCATGGGCGCTGGATTCGTCTGTGTTTATTTGATTTTAGGAAAACAAGTGAGAAAAGATTTATCCATGACAAGCTACACCTATTTAACATACGCCTTTGCAACACTAACAATTTTTATTTTAAATCTGTTTATCCAACACAGTTTAGTCATTACAAGTTCAAAGGAAATTAGTTTGTTTATTGCTATGGCAGTTTTTCCTACACTCCTTGGACATAGTCTTTTCAACTGGGCTTTAAAATATGTTTCAGAAACCTATGTCGCCATGGCCATTTTATTGGAGCCAATTCTCGCTTCAATTATTGCATATTTCCTTTTTGAAGAACTGCCTTCAACTATACAACTTATTGGCGCAGCTACAGTTTTAATAGGCATTATCTTGTATAACAAAGCTCTTGAATCTAAAAGCATAACGCGCTCAAGTTCGTAGAATACCAAAGCCACATCTCAAATGATGTGGCTTCTTCTTATTTTTCAAGATAAAGTTTAATAATATCTCCTGATGTACAACGTCCATTTTCATCAAAAGATAAACTCATAGGATATCCTTCATATTTTATTTCTTCATCCGTATCATAATCCTTCACCATAACCCTACCACTGGCACTCATGTTTTCACCTTCAAAAAAAGGTGTATCATAATATTGAAATGCTCTTGAAATTCGACCTATACTGTATTGATCGTCTACAATGCTAACCACATAAGATTTTAAAGGGTCGCTACCTTCTGCCTTTACAACTTTTAAAACAAAAATAGCATCCCTAAAGGTCAAGGAAACAACACCTTCTGGGTACCCGGATGTAAATGGGACATCTACTATTTCCTTTGAAGCGAAATACTCACAAAGATATAGTTCATCTTCATTGTCATTTGTAACGAATTCCAAATACTGTGCTTCATTTAGAGGATTTCTCAAATAGATATCTTCTTCTGAGGTCACAACTATCCTTAGTTGGTGCTCTTCATTACTTCCAATCATGTCCCACAAATCGTAATTTGTTTCAAGATCAATTAAAACATTACCCTGATCATCCAAATCCAAAGGACCATATTTCCATGCCTGATACGCCTGTTCCACACCTATTTCTGCGTCAGGTTTTACTAGGTAAACTTTAAAAGGACCATCACCATCATCAGGATTCAGCCAATCCGTGTGAATTGTAACCGACCTCAGTCCAGACGCTCCTTCAGAATCATTATTTACACTTTCATCTGTAGTTTTCTGGTTAATTGTCGTCACATTCGTTTGTTCTTCATTTTTTAAATTATCATTGACGTTTTTATTACAACCAGTCATAAGCAATACAAAACATAACAAACTTACCCAAATTATTATTCTTTTCATCTCAACCTCCAAATCTATATTGTATGACTATTATAATACGGAAGACTATCTTTTACAAAAAATAAAAATCACCTAATTCGCATTAAGTGATTTTCGCATAAAATATTAATAGGGGGG
>JAFGVN010000015.1 GCA_016937975.1 Clostridia bacterium | reverse complement strand
CCATCACTTCGTTTGAGGTATGTTTCAGTTGAAATAAGAAACCCCCACTTCAAGTCGAATTGATAGGCTAAGCGGGGGAGGTTCATGGAAGGCTCATTTAGGTTTAGGTAGAACCTATCTTACCATAGTTGATTATGGAAATCTATGGCGTTATTAGAGACGGTTAATGATAAAGCCATAAAAGTTTTGAATGCATGACAAAAATATGATCTAGTTAATCTTAGTGAAGATATGGCAGTATTATTAACACGATTATCGCTAATACAAATTTATGTTAAGGAAAATCTTGAAAAAGATATTGTTTTATGAATAGTAGTTCTATAAGCTTATTGTATATTTATTGAATTGCTTTTCTTTATTGCTATAACTTACCATTACAAGAAACTCATTTAAAAAAGAATGAATCACTCTGATGTTTAGGGTGATTTTAATGTTATAATTATTATTAGAAAGAAGCTTTGAAACCTTTTATATATAAAATAAAACGCTTATCGCTTTTTTCTTCTCTATTTGAATTTTAATATTTGAATATTAGGCAATATTCGTTGTATATTTTCTTTTGTTTAGGAGTCTTAATTATGAAAAAGAGTGAAAGAATTGATTTTATTAAAATAACTGAGAAACTGGTAAAGCCTGAAAAGGTATCAAAGTTATTTAAAAATGCTGAGGTATTAAGCAAATTACCGATAAGAATACAAAAGAAAATTATGCAGATGGGTTCGAAAAAAGATCCATTCATTAGTTTCATTGTAGAGCCCTATAGTTTGTTTTTAGCCTATGAGATTGTTGATGTAAATCAAATTAATTCTTTATTACCAGAGGATTATGAGCTTATTAAAACTTCAATTTTCACGGATTGTGAAGAACGTTACTATGTCATAATGGGAGCTTTCAATGTTCATACAAGTGTTTTTTGGGGTAATCGGTTGGAAGTTTATATTATTGCAAGAAACAAAAAAACAAACTTGATTTCTTGGATCATCCATGATTATGAAACAAACACAATAAGTTATGACCCAGGAAGAGGTTTTGTTCCTCCAACCACTGAGCATTCTGTTTTGACGACTTCATTTGCAGGAGAAATCATTGTGGATATTGAAAGCAAAATCTCTAAAAATCGATTGATGTTAAATGTTGATTTAAATGGTTCATGTTCAAAGGAACTTAACCAAAGATTATGGATAGAGGGCAATTTTTCAGTAGATTATAGTAATGAGTTAAATGATGTACAGACCAAACCCTTTGGACTTATATTCGATCCTGATGAAATGGTACAGGCACTTGAGATTTCAAATAAAAATTTAGATGTAAAATGTAATTCTATATTGAATGGTATTATTGCATCTGAACCTAGTGAGATTTGTGTTTTTCCATATGCACAACATTTTTATACCACAGCAATGCCATTAGAGAATGAGGTTCATGAAAAAGATGATTTAGAAAAAACGATTAAACGCATTAATAATGAAAATAAAAATCAACATAATTGTCTAGGATACTGCTATCAATATGGGTGTAAAGGTAATTGCTGGATTGAAAAAAAATGAGTCTTGTAAATTGTAATCGAAAGTTTATATAAAAATCATGATCAAATGTGAAAATTCATTTTGATCATGATTTTTTTATAAAAAATTCTATAGAAATTAAATGGTAAAATTTGACAATTTACATATTATGGAATAAAATGTAAAAAAGAAAGGAGCTTTTTATGATTGGATTTTTAAGTATTATTGGTATTGGGACATTGTTTTTAATTTTTTTTGCTGTGATTTCTGGGATAATTGGATACCTATTGAGTGGGATTGCACTACAAAGAATGGCAAGAAAAGCTGGAATTGAAGAACAATGGCTAGCATGGATTCCTGTAGGAAATTTATACATCATTGGGAAGTTAATTAAGACACTTGAATTTGGAGGGAAGTCTTATGAACAGGCAGAGTATATTTTACCAGGAGTCTTTTTAGTGACAACGATTTTGGGTAGAATTGCATTTCTTGGAAGTATTCCAACTTTGTTAATGTGGTTAATAACAATGACAAGTCTTTTTATGCTTTACAAAAGATATGCACCTGACAAAGTATCCAAATATATGGCCATATCAATATTTGTACCAATTATTGGGGCAAGTGTAGTTCTGTTTAGAATAAAAGATCTTCAGCCTCTAGCAAGCAAATAAAATGTTAATCTTGTTACAAATTATTAAAAAAATATTTTAAATCTACCATATAAACTCCTAGTCTTGTCACTTTGAGGTAAAATAGGATTGGAAGCAGAAGACAAAGGAGATTAAAGATGAGCAATATTTTGATATTTTTTATGATTTATATGATAACAACATTTTCTATGAAGGGTTTAATTATCATAGCTAAAAAATTTGATTTGCAAGAACATCCCAATCCTAATTTGGAAAGAAAAATTCATAGAGAGCCAAAACCTTATACTGCTTCATTAGGGATCTTTGTTATTTTCTGGGGGTTCATTATTGTTTCATTTATTGTCAAAGGGAGTTGGTTGATCTCGCCAGTCATTCTGCTGGGTGCTTTGTTATTGTTCCTAGTCAGTTTTATCGATGATTATTTTAAGATTAAAGGCAAATCATTCCCTGTTGCGCCAAGATTTCTAACCCACATAATCTCTGCAGTCATCATTTACTCTCAAGGGGTGCGATTCGAAATTATCACAAATCCATTTAATGGTGAGTTAATTGTATTCACAGGTTGGATTAGTTTCATCTTAACCCTGTTATGGATTGTAGGTTTGATCAATGTCATCAACTTCATTGATGGCATAGATGGCTTGGCTGGCGGGGTTACGTCAATTGTAGCCAGTACTTTAATGGTTGTGGCTATTAGTCAGTCTTCTAATGATATGGTTGTATTAACAACGGTTTTGGTGGCAGTTTGTATTGGATACGTTAGACACAATCGCTATCCTTCAAAAATTCTTATGGGAGATGCAGGCGCTACTGGTCTCGGATACATTATAGCTGTTTTATCGTTAATGGGCGTTTTCAAACAAGCAACAGTTATTTCAGTTGCTGTTCCTGTATTAGCTTTAGGCGTGCCAATTTTCGACAATATTGGGGTTGTTATTGGTAGAATTTTAAGGAAACAAGCACCTTATGAAGCCGATGATACACAGTTGCATTTTAGATTGAGAAAATTAGGCTTGCATGATCGATTTGTAACAGCTTTTATTTTATTAATGACGTCGGTACTGTCATTAGTATCTTTAGTCATATACTTTGCAGTTCAAGTATAATAATAAACTGTAAATAGAATAACCAACAGAAAAGTTGTTAATGTAGAGGGGGTTGTCGGTAAATAAGCTTTTTTAATTGGATTACCCATAGATATTAAAAACCATGCAAATATCAAATGTTTAAAGACATTTTGATG
>JAFGVN010000014.1 GCA_016937975.1 Clostridia bacterium | reverse complement strand
GTATCAATAGCATAGAAATAAAGAACGTCAGGAACTGGCGGGTTAGCTTAGTCCATTAAAAGCTGTTAGGCTTTTCTACCTAAGAATTTTATGACTTTAGTCGTGAGAGGTTCAATGTGATGATAATAATAACTGTTCACAGCACACATTATGGCATCTAACTGGTCTTCTATGACTTTATAAGCTTTCTTTGTTTTTACATTAACATCCACATCCACTTGAAAACCTAATTTCTTTATTTTATCCATAAGTTGTTGCCCATTTTTTATCAACTCTTCTAATGAATTTCTTGAAGAGATTTTATAGCGATGCTTATACAGTTCAGGAAACAAGGATAAATAAATACCTGTAGGATAGGTTTCTATCACTTCATAATTGATGAGATCACTTCTGATTTTTTCACCTCTGATATCTCCAAAAATTCTATACATGTATGTTCTCGAGGTAGCGTAAAGCTTTAAAAAACGACCATTAATAGAAGTTTTCATAAGCAAACTATCACAAGCTCTTCCACCATTTTGATTTTCCACAACCAACGGCGCATCGACAGCCACTATGGATGGATCATATTTTTTTACAAGTTGTACAATTTCCTCATTGCAAAATTTTTCGCAGCTAAATAAACACAAGATTTATTTTCATTAAAGACACATATGCCCGTCTCATTTTTATAGGTCCACGCCAAATCTATGCCAATATAAAACATATATACCTCCTAAAGAACTTTTATGTTTAACTAATTTTATACAGGGTACTTTTTTGATACAATAGGAGGTACCCATGTATAAAATTGAAAAGAAAAATTATGGTGTAAAACTAACATTTGATGGTTTCATCAAAAGAGATGAAATGGAAGCCTGGGTTCAAGAAGCCAAAAACATTGTCCCACAGCTTTCTGGAAAATTCGGTGTACTGGTTGACATGAGAACATTAAAGCCTCTTCCAAGAGATTCTCAGGTCGCAATGGAAGAAGGTCAAAAGTTATTTAAATTCAATGGCATGGAACGTTCCGTAGTTATTTTAAATAGTGCTACAGTAACAATGCAGTTTAAGAAAATAGCAAAGGATACTGGTATTGATCAGTGGGAAAGATACATTGATGCATCCAAACACGCTGATTGGGAAACTAAATCCCTTGACTGGCTGCAACATGGCAAGGATCCTGAATAATATCACGAAAGAAGGCATAGAAATAATGCCTTCTTTTATATTTTAATTATCGTTCATTTTTTTAACATCAAACCAGAAAACAACCCATCCTTCTCTATTTTCACATCCAAAACCTTGGTTCATGATTTGCTGTATGCCTTTTATAATGGAAAGACCTAAACCAAAAGAATAATCATTAAAGGTTCTCGCTTCATCCGCTTTATAAAAGCCATCCCAAATAAACTGCATAACCTCCTCAGAAATTGGTTGTCCAGTGTTCATGACCTCTATGGTATAGCGATCCTCTTTTTCAATTGAATGGATTTGAATCTTTTTAGAGGCATCTCCATATTTGACTGCATTGCTTATATAATTTGCAAAGATTTGCTCAAATCTCAATAAATCAAACTCAGCTTGCCCTTCAACAAGTTCTGTATTAATATCCAGTTCATGCTCTTCAAAATAACCGCTGTATTTCTCCATAATGGATTCTATGGTTTCCTTAAGATTGTAATTTTGAAGCCTTATAGGCATTCTGCCACTTTCAATACGAGAAAGTTCAAGTATTTCATTTAACAATCTTTTCATTTTATTGGATTCTTCTCCAATATAGCCGATATAGGTCATCAAATCTTCAGGATTTTTGATATAACCCTGCATCAATTCATCTGCGTAACCTTTAATTAAAGTTAAAGGTGTTCTAAGCTCATGTGAAGCATTGGAAATAAATTTTTTTTGAGATTCAATATCTCTTTGTAGCTGGAGATTTTGAGCTTCCAAGGTTACCAAGGCATTCTTTAACTTAAATGCCAGAGATTTTATATCATCACTTAAA
The DNA here is from genome assembly GCA_016937975.1 of Clostridia bacterium. Classification (GTDB taxonomy): domain Bacteria; phylum Bacillota; class Clostridia; order Peptostreptococcales; family Acidaminobacteraceae; genus JABXKX01. Next base: position 7,887 of record JAFGVN010000014.1, on the reverse strand, counting down.
TCTTCTAATTCATCTCCAGTATTCACTTCTAATACACCATCAAAGGATAAATTGGCCAATTGGTTCACATGGGCATTGATTTGTCGAACTGGTTTTGTAAACTTCTTAGAGATCATGAAAGCAACAATTAGAGCAACAATCATGAAACCGCCAGTTACAGAAAACAAAAGAAGATTAGCTTGTTTAACACTATTTAAAATAGGTTCTATGCCCTGTGTTAAATATATTCTTACACCATTGTCCAACGTGGTTCTAGCAACAAAGAGATTCATGCGATCATGATCATTGTACATGGTTCCAAAGTCAATGTTATCCTTAAGGGTTGTCCATGATTTCACCTGATCTACCGGGAAGAAAGGCTTCTTGAAACGTATATCCTTTTCACCATCAAATGGTTCTTGTGTTATTGGAACATAATTAACATCTGGCACCTTAACGCCTACGGTCATGGAAGAAGAATAGAGAATCTCATTGCCATATTCCACTGTAATGTCATAAGCATGAGACGGATCGGATACAGACAATTCATCTACCCACTCTGTTGCATCACTTAAAAAATCTATGGATGAGAGACTTTCAATACCTTCAACCATCTCTTTTTTTACAGAGTAATTATATAAAGGTTTCAAAAGCAATGAATTGGAGAACCAAAGAACCAAGGAGAAACTCAATAGCAATAAACTGATTTGAAGGGATAACCTTGTTGATATTTTTTTTATTTTCATGTTACACCTCAAATTTATAACCATAACCTCTTACGGTTTTAATAACTTTTTCATATGTATCTAATTTTTTTCTTAAACGGTTCATATGTGAATATACTGTATTTTCTGTGCCCAGATAGTCATATCCCCATACTTTTTCTAAAATTTGATCTACACTCAAGGCAATACCATGATTGCGAGCCATATAAACTAAAAGATCAAACTCTTTTCTTTTTAGTTCGATGGGTTCCCCATTTAAAGTGACTTCCAGTAATTTTTGATCTATAACCAAATCACCAAAAATCATCTTTTGCGGATCACTTTGACCAAAATCATTGCCAGCACGTCTTAATTGTGCTGCAATTCTTGCAGAAAGCACCATAGGGGTAAAGGGCTTGATGATATAATCATCCGCCCCACCTTCTAAACCGGTAACCTGATCTTCGTCTTCACCTTTTGCGGTCAACATAATTACTGGACAAGCTGTGAAATTCCTGATTTTTTTTAAAGCATCGAAGCCATTCATAATAGGCATCATCACATCCATTAAAATCAAATCAGGATGCTCTGACTGTGCCAGAATGATAGCCTCATGACCATTGGATGCCGCAACTACTTCATAACCTCTATGTTCAAGAATCATGGTAATCATTTCTCTTATTTTATATTCATCATCAACAATCAGGATCTTCTCTTTCACAGTTTAACCTCCAGTATTTAATGGAAACCACCTTGTCGATCACCAGGCTTTCCACCCATCATATCACTTGATATATTACCTACAGTATTAACAACCTCTGATATAAGTACTGTAGCATAAGTTTCGTCATTTACCAAGACTTGGAATGTTTCACCATTGATTAAATCAGGCGTCGCAAACAATACACTTGTAAATGATTTTGCTGGTACATAGGTCAGTAGACTATTGCCCTCTGAATCCAATATTTCAATGGTTGTACCTTCACTTATGGATGTATCAAATCCAATTGCAATACTGTTAATGCTTGAAGTTGATCCTTGATCCTGAAACATGCCGCTACTACCAGAAGCCACTAAATAACCACCAGTCATTTCAAAAGTACCGTTGTAATCTAAACTGCCATTGCCATTGTCTATAGGTCCACTAACAATAACGATACCACCTGTCATCCATACACTGCCATTTGAATCCAAGCCATCACCATAGCTGTTTAAAGTCAATTGACCGCCATTGATGTGAAGACCCCAATCGTAAGTCCCACCCATTTCCATTTGTGGGTGACCAAAGGCTTCGCCACTGCCATCTGTAGCATTGACACCATCATCACTGGCATTTACATAAATCAGGCCATCATTAATCACGATATCTTTAGATTCTATACCTTCATAACTATCTAGAATAGTTACATTTCCGCCATTAAACTGTACTAAGACATCTCCGTGAATACCATCATCCTCTGCTGTTATTTCAATTGTACCATCTAATACATAAATGGTTTCGTCACTTTTTAAACCATCTTGTTTTGTAACGATAGTAATATTGCCACCCGCAATATAAACCATTACTTCTGATTCAATGCCATCAGTTCCTGATGCAATTTCAATTGTACCATTAAAGATATAAACCAAGTCCTTACCTTTAATGCCATTGACTCCACCAGATAATTCATATTCACCTGATTCTATGATTACTTCATCTTTACCCAGGATTGCAGTTTTATTAATAGCCTTTACAGTTAATTTTCCGAGTCCGTTTAAAACTAAATCATCCTTTGAATAAATTGCTCCATTGATTCTTTCTTGATCTGTACCATCATCTTTAGTATAGGCACTGTTGTCAACAATGGTATTTACAGTATTTTCTTTTAAGGTAATAATCGTGCGCTCTGCATTTACTACATAAATTGGAGCACTTTCACTATTTTCCAAAGATACATTGTTTAAGATTAATTGTACTGTACCTTCTAAATCTGTTTCAACTTGAATTTGACCATCAAAACTACCTGTCAAATCATATACACCAGGCGCACTAATCAAAACCAAACCTTCTTTTACTGAAACGCCACTGCCTGAAACAGATGCTGAAGTTCCTTTCAAGGTAATGATTGTTTGTGCAATTGCATCACTTGTATTTGTTAAGGTGGCTTCAACTTCTTCTATTGCAGCGACTTCGTCAGAAACGACTGTTGATACACTTGATGCTGTCGCATCATTACTGGTATTCTTCACAACATCATCTGTACTTGTTGCAACAGCTACACTTGTATTTTCAATATTGCTAGCAGATGAACAACCGATAACACTGCTTGCAATCATAACCAAAATCAAAATACCTATCCATATTTTTTTCATTTTTTTCCTCCTTCTATGCGGAAAAGTCACCATCATAGCTTAACATGGCTACATTTGAGACCCCTTCTATTTGATCCAATTCATCCACTAAACTTGTTTTATCAATTTTTGTTCTAATTTCTACTGTTAATTCATAACGACCAGGTACTTTTGTCTTACTTTTGATTTTGTATTGGTTCAAGGCACCATTAATTTTTTCATAAATTGCTTGTTCAGCAGATTTGTTTTCATAGCCAATGATTAATAAGTAAGGTTCTAGTCTTACATCAATTCTATTAAAGGCAATTAACACCAAACCAATCATCACAAAGGATAAAATTCCCAAGACATATAAACCTGCACCAACGATAATTCCTGAACCAATGGACCAAAACATATACACTACGTCAATAGGATCCTTAATGGAGGTTCTGAAACGTACAATAGACAAAGCACCAACCATCCCTAGAGATAATACAATGTTATTGGTTACTCCGATAATAATAGTTGCTGAAATCAAGCTCAGAATAACAAGGGAAATGTTAAAGGTTTTTGAATAAATTACTCCTTGGAATGTTTTCTTGTAAATATAGAAAATACCAACACCAATGAGAAAGGCTACCATAAAGGTAAGAACCATTTCAACCATTGAAAGTGCACCAGTGGTTTGTTCTATAAATTCATTTTTAAAGATATCATTTAAAGTCATATTGTCCTCCTAATAACTTCTCATGCGAGATAGTGCATATTTTGAAACACTTTGTCGTGGTGTTACCGATTGCTGAATCATCTGTTTGATGTGTATTGGCAAATATCCTGAGTATTTGACTTCTAAGACAATTTGGTCCTCTTCAACCGTTGGACATCCAATTTGATGGTCGGAAAATAAATCCACTGTATTCATCACATGTTTAACTTGATGGTCAAAGGTAATTCTCACAGTCCCATAGGGATAAATAAAAGATTGTCTGTCATAAACCACAATAACCTTTGGTTTTAAATGGACCATGGTCGCATAATGAAGAAATTCTTCCAGAAGTTCATCATTCGCTTCACTCATAATAGACATATAATCATTTTTTAAAATACTGTCGTACTGCTCTCGTGTAATTAAACAACTTTTTTTATAACCTACTTGATCATGTTTAATTTTCTTTTCCAGTCTAATCAAATCGCCTTGCTGATTGTAAATACGAATTCTGTATTTCTTTCTGATTTTTTGACTGCTCAAGTTGTCATTAAGAGCAGTATTCTTATAATCATCAAAATATAAACTTCTCACATTGTAAAAACCATTTTCATCACTGTTTTTATCATACTCAAGAAATTTGTTGATTCTATTTTTAATGATTAAAGCCGTATTATAATCAATCACATATTTCAATTCACTTCGATACATATTGTCATCTCCTTCCCTCTTTATATGCTTATCTTAAGGGGCCAAGTTAATATGAATTTAACATAAATATTAAGAAAGTATAAAATTTAGAAATGACTTAAGACATCTCTTAAATGACTTAAGTGACCTTTTGTACCTTGAAACTATTGAATTATCTGTGATTTTGGTATAATACCAGATGAAATGACATTAGATGTGAGAGAAAGGATTGTTTATGTTTAAGAAAAAAATGTTAACTTTATTATTAATTTTTGTATTCGTCTTTACATTAATTGCTTGTGACAAAGACAACGAAACAGGCATTTCAAATGATGAAAAAGACAATATGGCAAGTGAAGTATCCAATGATACTGATAAAACTGAGAAGGATGCTGAAAAGGAGTCTATTGAAAGTGTACAGAAAGAAAAAGACAGTTTTGGTACCTTGAATGAAATTACATATCGTGTCCTCAGTTCGCGTTTATTAGACGCTTCTGAATTTAATAACGACGATAGCAGCACGAAGGCATATTTGGTCTCCATGACTATTGAAAATGACAGCAACGAGATTTTTGCCAACAGTGCTTTGATGAGTTTCAATTTTTACAATGAAAAAGGACAAGATGAATATGGTATTAGCTTGGATGAAAACATTTCCACTGCTTCAGTAGATTCCATTGCAGGTCCAGGTAAAATAATTTATGGTGAATTTGTTTTGGTAGTGGATCAAAATACTGAAGAAGTTACCTTGGAAATCGTCCCTGACTTTATGTCTGATGATGCAGTGAATTTGACTTTTACATTGGGACAGATCAATGATTCAACTGTATATTCCTCCTCTACCGATGGACCAGGCTATGAAGCTACCTTTACAGATGGCAAGGCGACATACCATGTCAATAATGCTATGTTAGATACTGATGGCGACAAGACCATTCTAATTTTGGACATGATTGTAGAAAATAATACATCTGAAGAATACACATCATATGAAATCCCATTTAAACTCATGACCAATCGTGGGATTGCTTCAAAGTTACACTATACAAATACCAATGATACCTTTACCTATGTACCTGCTAATGGGGAAAAAACTGCTCAGGTAACCTATGTTATTCAAGATGAGGAGGCAAAGGAATTTGATCTTTATTTTGCTCCACTTGGACAAAATACTTATTTTGACTATATGCACATTTCATTAAATTAATAAAGGATTCCTTTATTCAAATTATCCACTAAAAAAAAGGTGCTATTTCATCACAATTTAAGAATGATCTAGCACCTTTTCATTATTTCTTCTTTTTTCTCATTTTCAAAAAACCAGCTACAAGCTTTGCACCACTTCGAACTATTTTCATATCTAGCGCTTTATGTGCATTTTTCAGTTCATCAATAATGGCAATATGCTGAGGGCAATGTTTTTCACATTTACCACAGGCAGTACATAAATCTGCGCCTGATTTTTGACCGCCAAATAACCCTACAGATTTACCGATATATTGGAACTGTGCCATTTTACCACCAAAAAAATACTTGTTGTTGTAATCACTAAAAGTACCTGGAATATCCACACCAAAAAGACATGGCATGCAATAATTACATCCTGTACACGGGACTTTCATCGACTCCAAATAAATTTTTTTCACGTCATCAATGATTTTTATCTCTTCTTCAGTCATGGTTTGAGGCAATGTTATTTCTGCGACATGAATGTTTTCCTTAATATGGTCATCTACATTCATGCCACTAAGAACGACAGAAACTTCTCGTTGATTCCAAATCCATCTCAATGCCCAGAAAGCTGGTGATCTTTTTTCAGAATAAGTATTTAAGTGTTGGATAACTTGGGTTGGTGCTTTTGCAGCCAGATTGCCACCCCGTAGCGGCTCCATGACAATAACCCCAATATTTTTTTCATAAGCAGCCTTCAAACCTTGAAGACCAGCTTGATTGTATTCATCTAAATAATTGTATTGAATCTGACAAAACTCCCAGGGATAATCTTCAAGAATTTTGATGAACTCCTCCGGTCGACCATGAAAAGAAAACCCAATGTGGCGAATTGCTCCAGAAGCTTTTTTTTCATCAATAAACGCTCTTATGCCTAAGGTTTTTAAGTTTTCCCATGTCTCAAGACTATCTAGCATATGCATTAAATAATAATCTATATAATCCGTATCCAATCTTTTAAGCTGTGTGCTGAAGAATTTATCTAGTTGATCTGACTTGTTAACCAAAAATACCGGTAATTTATCTGCGATGAAAACTTTTTTTCTCAGTTGATGTTTATTGAGAATCTTTCCAAGTACAACTTCACTTTTCCCTGCATGATAAGGATAAGCTGTATCAAAATAATTGACACCTTTTTCAATGGCGTACAGCATTTGTCTTTCTGTTGTTTCTTCATCAATTCTTCCATTCTTTGTAGGAAATCTCATACATCCATAACCTAAAACAGATAATTGATCGCTTCCTGCTACTAATTGTCTATATTGCACAATGCCTCCTTATATTATAATTACTTGGCTATATTGAAAATTATACTTTTTAAAAAACAGTGTGTCAATTAAGTTGCAAGTGTCTTTATACTGTGTTAATATGTTCTGAGAGGTGAAACATGACATTTGAACGCGCACGAACAAAAGAGCAAATCGAAGCAAGAAAAACAGAAATCATCAGAGCTTGCAGTCGTTTGTATGATCAGTACGACATCGAAGGTGTCAATATAAAAGCCATTAGTGAAATGACTTCCTTTGTACGATCATCCATTTATACTTATTATAAAACAAAAGAAGAAATTCTATTGGATGTTCTTTTACAGGATATCAGAGAATGGTCTGAAGATATACTTATGATGATGGAGGATCATGATCAGATGACTAAAGAAAAGTATTGCCAGTCCCTGACTGCCATCTTTAACATCAACTCCAGAATGCTGAAACTCACATCAATCTTATACTCTGTTATTGAAAAGAATGCTTCTGTCAATCATTTGACTCATTTCAAAAATAAATTTTTTGAGTTGCTTCAGCCATTCTATGAAAGTTTGGACAAGTATTTTCCTGAAGCAAATGCCAAGGCAAAAGAGAATTTTATATATCAGGCAACTGCTTTGGTTTCAGGTTTATATCCCATGACGGTCCCTACCGAAAAGCAAAAGCAGGCCATGAGTCTTTCCAAATACGACTTCAAAGCCTTAAACTTTGATCAACTCTGTTACAATGGGTTATTGACCCTTATTAAGCCATTATAAAAGAATCTGCCAATCATGAGCAGATTCTTTTTTACCTTTCTTTCCATATAAGTATCCTTCTGTTTTAAAATTATATACCCACAAATATATGATATTATCCCTTTAAAAAAAAGAAAAGACATTTGCAAATAGCAAATGTCAAACTTATTTTTAATAATGAACCTCCCCCGCTTAGCCTATCAATTCGACTTGAAGTGGGGGTTTCTTATTTCAACTGAAACATACCTCAAACGAAGTGATGG